>DASQNB010000773.1:0-7126 GCA_035645175.1 Geodermatophilus sp. | reverse complement strand
CAGCTCGGTGACCGGAACGTCAGCGTCATGGACGCCTTCCGGACCGCCGACCAGGTGCTGCTCTCCGGTGTCCAGGGCATCACCGACCTGATCACCACGCCGGGGCTGATCAACCTGGACTTCGCCGACGTCAAGTCGGTGATGTCCGGTGCCGGGTCGGCCCTCATGGGCATCGGCAGCGCGCGCGGGGACAACCGGGCGCTGCTGGCCGCCGAGCAGGCGATCGCCAGCCCGCTGCTGGAGGCCTCGATGGAGGGCGCCCACGGCGTGCTCCTGTCGATCTCCGGTGGGTCGGACCTCGGGCTGTTCGAGATCAACGAGGCCGCCTCGCTGGTCTCCGACGCCGCGCACGCCGACGCCAACATCATCTTCGGCGCGGTCATCGACGACGCCCTCGGGGACGAGGTGCGGGTCACCGTCATCGCCGCCGGCTTCGACAGCGGCAGGCCCAGCGGCCGCAAGGACGCCGGGATCGCCTCGGTCCCGGCCGCCGCCCCGGGAGGCCCGGCGGCCTCGCCGCGGATGCCGGTGCACCCGCAGCCGGTGGGCGGCGTCCCGTCCGCGCCGACGGGGGAGCGGCTGGTCGGCTCGGCGCAGCCCCAGCAGGCGCAGTCCAACCCGCCGTCGACGTCGCAGCTGCCCGGCCGGCCGGCCGCCGGTGGTGGCGGCATCACCGTGCCGCCGCTGCCGCCCGTCCCCGGCTCGAACACCACCGCGGGCCGGCGTCCGCTGTCCAACGAGGACTTCGAGGAGGAGCTCGACATCCCGGAGTTCCTCCGCCAGTAGAAGGACCCCCGTGCCCCCCACCGTTGAAGGACCCCGTCCTCCCCACCCTTCGCAGGCTCAGGGTGGGGCCCGGGACGGGGCCGCGGCGGGCCCCTGCACGGGGACCTCACCGTGAGCTCGAAGCCGGCCGCCCCGCAGGCGGTGCGACCCCGACGGGTCGTCACCGACCGGCGGGGCGGCCGGTCCGTGGCGCCCTACGACTCGTTCAACCTCGGCATCCACGTGGGCGACGACCCCGTCGCCGTGGCCGCCAACCGCGAGCGGCTGGCCCGCGAGCTCGGCGCCCCCGGTGAGCGGCTGGTCTGGATGGACCAGGTGCACGGCACGCGGGTCGCCGTGGTCGACGGGCCGGTCGACGGCCCGCTGGCCGGGACCGACGCGGTGGTCACCCGGACGCCGGGCCTGGTGCTGTGCGTGCTGGTCGCCGACTGCGTGCCGGTGCTGCTCGCCGACCCCGCCGCCGGCGTGGTGGCCGCGGTGCACGCCGGGCGCGAGGGCGTGCGCGCCGGGATCGTGCCCGCCACGCTGGCCGCCATGGCGCGGCTGGGCAGCCGCCCGGCCGACGTCACCGCGCTGCTCGGCCCGGCCGTCTGCGGCGCCTGCTACGAGGTCCCGCGGGCGATGCAGGCCGAGGTGGCCCGGGTGGCACCTGCCGCCGCGGTCCGCACCCGGAGGCGGACGCCGGGGCTGGACCTGCGTGCCGGGCTGGCCGAGGTGCTGCGCGGTGCCGGCGTGGGGCAGGTCGTGCACGACCCCCGGTGCACCGTCGAGGACCGCTTCCTCTTCTCCCATCGCCGCGACGGCGTGACCGGGCGCCAGGCCGGCGTCGTCTGGATCGGCTGAAAGAGGACCCCGTCCTCCCCACCCTTCGCAGGCTCCGGGCGGGGCCCGCGACGGGGCCGTCGCGGGCACCGTCACCGACAGGCGCGCCGCGGGGGAGGATCCGGCCGTGACCTCTCCGGCCGAGCGCCTGCAGGCCGTCCGTGACCGCATCGCCGCCGCGGCGCACGCGGCCGGCCGCGACCCCGCCGAGGTGTCCCTCGTGGCGGTCAGCAAGACCTGGCCCGCGTCCGCCGTCCGGGAGCTCGCCGCGCTCGGTCACGCCGACTTCGGGGAGAACCGCGCGCAGGAGCTGACCGGCAAGGCCGCCGAGCTGGCCGACCTGCCGCTGCGCTGGCACTTCGTCGGCCAGCTGCAGCGCAACAAGGCCGCCGCGATCGCCCGGCTCGGGGCCGTCGTCCACTCGGTGGACCGCCTCTCGCTGGCCCGCGCCCTCGCGCGCGTCGGCGTCGAGACCGGGCGGCCGGTCGAGGTGTTCCTCCAGGTCGACCTCGGGGGGCCGGAGGGGGAGCTGGCCGCGCGCGGGGGCACCGACCCGGCGGAGGTCCCGGCACTCGCCGACGCGGTCGCCGCCACCGACGGCGTCGTGCTGCGCGGGCTGATGGCGGTCGCGCCGCGCGGCGCGGCGCCCGGACCCGCCTTCGCCCGGCTCGCGGCCCTCGCCGAGCGGGTCCGCGCCGACCACCCAGGGGCCCACGACCTCTCCGCCGGCATGAGCGCCGACCTCGAGGAGGCCGTCGCGGCCGGCAGCACCCTCGTGCGTGTCGGAACCGCGCTCTTCGGGGTGCGGCCCCTACCCTCCCCGCAGGACGAGTCACACCAGTCACACGGGTCCCAGCAGCCCAGGTGACCACGCGCGCGGACGACGAGGGGGCGGGCTGATGAGCGGGGCCATGCGCAAGATGGGCATCTACCTCGGGCTCGTGGAGGACGACGACGCCCGGGCCTACGGCCGGTACGACGCCCACCCGGGGGACGCCGACCACTACGACCGCCACGAGGAGCGCCGGTACTCCCGGTACGCCCCCGAGGACGGCTACGCCGACCGCTACGACGCCGGTGACCGCTACGACCCGGCGGACTACCGGGCCGACGGCTACCGCGACTCCGACTACCGGGGCGAGGGGCACTTCGCCGACGTCGACACCGACCTGCCGCCGGCGCCGGACCCCGAGCCGCTCGCGCTGCCCCGCCGTCCCGCGGCCAATCGCAACCTGGGCCTGGCGCCCGCCCCCGGCGGCGCCACCAGCGCTTCCCGCCTCGGCGGGCTGGCCGGTGCCGGCACCGGTGGCGGTGCGGCGTCGGTGCCCAGCCCCGCGACCGCCGTGTCCGGCCCGGTGGGCGCGGCCGGCCTCGCCGTCCGCGAGCCGGTCGCCGCCGTGGCCGAGCCGGCTCCTGCCCCCGCCCCGGCGCCACAGCCCTACCGGATCACCACGCTGCACCCGCGCACCTACAACGAGGCGCGCCAGATCGGCGAGAGCTTCCGCGACGGCAAGCCGGTGATCATGAACCTCACCGAGATGGACGACGCCGACGCGAAGCGGCTCGTGGACTTCGCTGCGGGTCTGTCGTTCGGGCTGCGCGGTAGCATCGAGCGCGTCACGAACAAGGTGTTCCTGCTCAGCCCGCGGGACGTCGACGTGACGGCCGAGGACAAGGCGCGGATCCGCGAGGGCGGCTTCTCGACCAGTGCCGAGGCCTGACGACAGGACCGACCGGCACCACCGGGTGCCCTTGGACGAGCGAGGACCGTGGCTCTCTTCTGGAACATCCTCTCGTCGATCCTGCTCGTCTTCCTGGTGCTCCTCTTCGCACGGTTCGTCGTCGACTGGGTGATGGTCCTCGCGCGCAGCTGGCGGCCCTCCGGTTTGGTCGCAGCGGGTCTCGAGGTCGTCTACGCCACGACAGACCCGCCGCTGAAGGCCATCCGCAAGGTGATCCCGCCGCTCAACCTGGGGTCGATCCGCCTGGACCTCGCGTTTATGGTGCTCCTGATCGCCGTGTACATCCTGCGTGGCATCGTGGACAGCCTCGCGCGCGCCGCCGTGTGACCGCAGCCCCGCCTCGGGGCGGCGGCACCGGTGTCCGGCCGGAGCCGTCCGCCGCTCGTCCGACGTCGTCCCTGTCCCCGTTGCCCGACCCGAGGTGAAGTCGATGCCACTCACGCCTGCCGACGTGCACAACGTCGTCTTCAAGAAGCCACCGATCGGCAAGCGTGGCTACGACGAGGACGAGGTGGACGCCTTCCTCGACGTGGTCGAGGCCGAGCTGGCCCGGCTGATCGAGGAGAACAACGAACTGCGCGCGGGTTCCGCGACCGGTCGGACCCCGCGCGCCGTCGAGGCGCCCGAGTCCCCCGCCCCGACGCCCGCCGCCGCGCCGCCGCCCCCGCCGGCCCCCGTGCGCGAGGACGACAGCATCCGCGCGTCGCGGATGCTGGCCCTGGCCACCGAGACCGCCGACAAGTACGTCAACGAGGCCAAGGCCCAGGCCGACCAGATGGTGGTCTCGGCGCGGGAGAACAGCGAGCGCGTGATCAGCGAGGCGCGTGCCAGGAGCGAGCAGATGGTCAGCGAGGCCAAGATGCGCGCCGACTCGATGGTCGGCGACGCCCGCACCCGCGCCGACACGATGGAGCGCGAGGCCCGGGCCAAGGCCGCGGCGATCAACCAGGACGCCGAGCGCCGGCACGCCGAGATCATGGGCCCGCTCGAGGAGAAGCGCACCAGCCTGGAGCGCAAGATCGAGGAGCTGCGCACCTTCGAGCGCGAGTACCGCACCCGGCTGCGCTCCTACCTCGAGTCGCACCTGCGCGACCTGGACAGTCGCGGCTCGGCGGAGCCGGCCTCCAACAGCCGGCAGAACCAGCACGCCGGCGCATGACAGAGGACCCCGTCCTCCCCACCCTTCGTTGAAGGACCCTCGCCCCGATCCCTTCGTCGAAGGACCTCGTCCTGGGTCCCTCCGCAGGCTCAGGGACGCCCTGGACGGGGCCGGGCAAGGCGAGGGCCGGGCCCGGGACGGGGCCGCCAGGGCCCCCGGACGTCGTCCGGGGGCCCTGCTGCGTTCTCGGGCAGAGGACGCCGTGGCCCCGGTTACAGTCGATGGGTGGTAGTGGCTGCGGGTCTGCTGGTCCTGGTGGGCCTGGGGCTCTTCGTCAGCGGCGTCGTCACCGGCGCGCAGGTCTTCTACTGGGCGTGCGTGGCGGTGTGCGGGATCGCGGCCGCCCTGCTGGTGGTGGCGCGGGTGCGCGCGACGCGGGCGGCCGGGGACCCCGCCGGGCGGGCGGAGGCGCCGCCGCGGACGGCGCCGCCGACGGCCCGTACCGCGCCGCACCCGGTCGTGACCCCAGAGCGGGAGGACGTCGCGCCGGAGCACGTGGCGCCGTCCGGGCCGGCCGGCGCGACGGCGGTCCGGGTGGACCGCGTGCCCGATGCCGGCCCACCCGCCGAGGAGCCGCCCGTCCGGGAGGTGCCCACCGGAGAGCCGGCCGCCCCATCACGCGTCCCGGCCGGCGAGGTGCACCCTGCGGACGACGACCCGCAGCGCCGCGGTGCGCACGAGGCGCGGCAGGGCCCGGTGGACCCGCCGGCGGGAGAGCCCGCCGAGGAGGACGTCGCGGTCACCGACCTGCTGCTCGTCGTCGATCTGGACGACGAGGTGCTCGTGGTGGACGAGCACCCGCGCTACCACCTGGCCGGCTGCCCCGCCCTCGACGGCCGAACGGCGGTCCCGGTGCCCATGGTCGAGGCGCGCACCGACGGCTTCACGCCGTGCGCCACCTGCCGCCCGGTGCGGCACATCGCCGACGTCGAGCGCGCCCGCCGGCAGGCCGCGCGCGGCAGCTGAACGAGGACCCCGTCCTCCTCACCCCTCGCAGGCTCGGGGACGCCCTGCAGGGGGCCGATCCTCAGCTGTCGGAGCGGGCCACCCAGAAGCGCGAGCCGGCCGGGCCCTCGACGCCCGCGCCGTCCCCGGCGGTGCCGGCGTGCACGCGGACGGCGAGCACCTCGTCGGCCACCTGGGCGCCGTGCTCGGTGAGCGCCTGCGCCATCGCGTCGTCCGCGGTCCACCACAGCTCGATGCGGTCGCTGACGGCCAGCCCGCTGCTCTTGCGGGCCTCCTGCACCAGCCGCACCGCCTCGCGGACCAGCCCGGCCCGCTCCAGCGCCGGGGTCAGCTCCAGGTCCAGCGCGACGGTCAGGCCGCCGCCGCTGGCCACCGTCCAGCCCTCGCGCGGGGTCTCGGTGACGACCAGGTCGCCGTCCTGCAGGGGCACGGTCTCGCCGTCCACCTCGACGGACGCCGTCCCCGCGCGGGAGGCGGCCACCAGGGCCGGTGCGTCGGCGGCGGCGACCGCCTTGGCCACGGCCTGCACCTGCTTGCCGAGCCGGCGGCCGACCGCCCGGAAGTCGACCTTCACGCTGACGTCGACCAGGTCGCCGCCGACCGCGGAGAGGTCGGACAGCTCGGCCACGTTGAGCTCGTCGGCGACCTCGGCCACCAGGTCGCGGGGCAGCTCGGCCCAGCCGGGGGCCGCCACGACCGCGCGGGCCAGCGGCTGGCGGGTGCGCACCTTGGCCGACGTGCGCGCCGAGCGGCCCAGCTCGACCAGCCGGCGCACCAGCGCCACCTGCTCGACCAGCCGCGGGTCGCGCGCGTCGGCATCGACGGCCGGCCAGGGGGCCAGGTGCACGCTGTCGACCGCCTCGACCAGCCCCGGCGTGACCGCGCGGGACCACACCTCCTCGGTGACGAACGGGGTGAACGGCGCCATGAGCCGGGTGAGCACGTCGAGCACCTCGTGCAGCGTGGCCAGCGCGGCCGGGTCGCCGTCCCAGAACCGCCGGCGTGAGCGGCGCACGTACCAGTTGGACAGGTCGTCGACGAACTGCGCGAGCAGCCGGCCGGCGCCCTGGGTGTCGAAGTCCTCCATCGCCGCGGTGACCCCGTCGGTGACCTCGGCGAGGGTGGCCAGCGCCCAGCGGTCCAGCAGCGGCCGCTCGGCCCGGGCCGGGTCAGGGGAGGCCGTGCCGTCGCCCGGCCCACCCCAGCCGTTGGTCTCGGCGTACAGGGTGAAGAAGCTGGCGGTGTTCCAGTAGGTGAGCAGCACCTTGCGGACCACCTCGGACAGCGTCTCGTGCCCGACCCGGCGGGCCGACCACGGCGAGCCGCCGGCCAGCATGAACCAGCGGACGGCGTCGGCGCCGTGCCGGTCCATCAGCGGGATCGGCTCGAGGATGTTGCCCAGGTGCTTGCTCATCTTGCGGCCGTCCTCGGCCAGGATGTGGCCCAGGCACAGCACGTTCTCGTAGGAGTTCTGCTCGAACACCAGCGTGCCGACGGCCATCAGCGAGTAGAACCAGCCGCGGGTCTGGTCGATCGCCTCGCAGATGAACTGCGCCGGGTAGGCCGCCTCGAACTCGGCCTGGTTGCGGTAGGGCGCGCCCCACTGGGCGAAGGGCATCGAGCCCGAGTCGTACCAGGCGTCGATGACCTG
>DASQNB010000772.1:0-2113 GCA_035645175.1 Geodermatophilus sp. | reverse complement strand
CGAGCTGGTCGGCCGCTACCGGGCCGACCGGCCGCCGTTCTCCGCGATCTGCCTGACCGCCGAGACCTCGTCGCTGACCGCGATCGCCAACGACTACCCGGCCGACGAGCTGTTCGCCCGCCAGGTCGAGGCGCACGGCCGGGCCGGCGACGTGCTGGTGCTGCTGTCGACGTCGGGCCGCAGCCCCAACGCCGTCGCCGCCGCCCGCCGCGCCCGCGAGTGCGGCATCACGGTGCTGGCGATGACCGGCCCGGCGCCCAACCCGCTGGCCGCGGTCGCCGACGACGCGGTCTGCATCGACTCCCCGTGGACGGCGACCGTGCAGGAGTGCCACCTGGTCGCGCTGCACCTGGTCTGCGCCGCCTTCGACGCCGCCGTGCTGGCCGAGCCGGCCCGGGTGCCGGACACCCGGCTCGGGGTCGCCCGGTGACCCGGCCGCTGGTGGTCGTCGGCGACGCCCTGCTCGACGTCGACCTGGTCGGGACGGCGTCCAGGCTCACCCCCGACGCGCCCGTGCCGGTCGTCGAGGACGTCGAGACCCGCGAGCGCCCCGGCGGCGCGGCCCTCGCGGCGGTGATCGCGGCGCGGGCCACCCGCCGGGAGGTCGTGCTGGTCGCCCCGATGGCCGACGACGAGGACGCCGACCGGCTGCGCGCGCTGCTGGCCGGCCGGGTGCGGCTGGTGGAGGTCCCGGCGACCGGGGGGACGGCGGTGAAGCGCCGCGTCCGGGTGGGCGACCACTCGGTGGCCCGCATCGACAGCGGCGCACCGGTGGCCGGGCTGGGCGCGCTGCCCGCCGAGGCCGCCGCGGTGATCCGGGACGCGGCCGCGGTGCTGGTGGCCGACTACGGCCGGGGGACGACGGCCGATCCCGCCGTTCGCGCGGCGCTGGCCGCGGCGGGTGGTCCGGTGGTCTGGGACCCGCACCCGCGCGGCGCGGACCCGGTGCCCAACGCCCGGCTGGTCACCCCCAACGGCGCCGAGGCCGCACGGGTGGCCGCAGCCGCCGGGGTCGCGGTCGAGGGCGACGGGCTGGCCGCGGTGGGCGCCCGCGCCGAGGCGCTGATCCGGCACTGGGGGGTCGGCGCGGTGTCGGTCACCCTGGGCGCCCGCGGCGCGCTGCTGTCCTACGGCGAGGGCGCGCCGATGGTGGTGCCGGCGACCCCGGTGACCGGCGGCGACCCCTGCGGGGCGGGGGACTCCTTCGCCGCCGCGGCGGCGCTCGCGCTGGCCGACGGCGCGGTGACCGGCGAGGCGGTGGCGGCCGCCGTCGCGTTCGCCGGGGGATTCGTGGCCCGCGGCGGCGCCTCGGCCTGGGACGCCGAGGAGGCCCCCGGGCCGGACGTCTCCGCCGAGCCCGGTGTCGACGGCGTGCTCGCCCGGGTCCGCGCCGCGGGCGGCACGGTGGTGGCCACCGGCGGCTGCTTCGACCTGCTGCACCCCGGCCACGTCGCCACGCTGCGCGCCGCCCGCGGGCTCGGCGACTGCCTGGTGGTGTGCATCAACTCCGACGACTCGGTGCGCCGGCTCAAGGGCCCGTCCCGGCCGCTGGTCACCGCGGCCGACCGGGCGCGGGTGCTGGAGGCGCTGGCGTTCGTCGACGCCGTCGTGGTGTTCGACGAGGACACCCCCGCCGAGGTGATCGGCCGGCTGCGCCCGGACGTCTGGGCCAAGGGCGGCGACTACGCCGGCGCCGACCTGCCCGAGGCCGCGGTGCTGCGGCGCTGGGGCGGCCAGGCCGTCGTGCTGCCCTACCTCGACGGGCACTCCACGACGGCCCTGGTCGAGCGCTCCCGCGTGTGAGAAAGGACCCCGCTGCTCCCCCACAAGGACCCCCTCCTCCCCACCCCTCGCAAGCTCGGGGCGGTGCCCAGGAGGAGGCCGTACGGGCTCGGCGCGGTACCCTGCAGCGGGGCCAGCGGATCGCGGTGGTGCTGCGTCCGCTGGGGCTCGGCGACCTGCTGACCGGCGTGCCGGCGATCCGCGCCGTCCGGGCGGCGGTGCCCGGCCACCGGCTGGTGCTGGCCACGACCGCGGCCCTCGAGCCGCTGGCCGCGCTGGTCGATGCCGTGGACGAGGTGCTGCCCGCCCGCGAGCTGGAGCCGCTGGGCTG
>DASQNB010000771.1:0-1785 GCA_035645175.1 Geodermatophilus sp. | reverse complement strand
GCCGCCGCCTCGTAGAACTCGTCGATCGCGCCCTGGTAGCCGCCGGGGTGGTCGGTCGTCTCGGTGGTGACCGGGTAGACCAGCAGCTCCTCGACCTGGCCCGCGCGCAGGTAGGGGGCGGCCACCGACCGGGCGACCGAGCGGCCGTGCTGTGCGGCGTGGAAGGCGACGACGTCGGCGGCGGCGATCAGCCGGGCGGCCTTGACGGTCACCAGCTCCGGGTCGCCGGGGCCCAGCCCGACTCCGTACAGACGCCCGCTCACTCCATGCCCCCCGCTCCCGCGGGGCGCTCCGCTCCTCGCTCCATGCCGTGGGTCGCCTCCGCGGTCGCTCCGCTCCTCGCTCGCAGAGCTCGCTGCGATGCTCACTCCCTGTCGGCTCCCGCCCTCGCTGCGATGCTCACGCCCCTGTCCGCTCACTCGACGTCGCTCGCGATCGCGTTGACCGCGGCCGCGGTGATCGCGCTGCCGCCGCGCCGGCCGCGCACCACCAGGTGCTCGAGGTCGGAGGCGGCCAGGGCGTCCTTGGACTCCACCGCGCCGATGAAGCCGACCGGGATCCCGACGACGGCGGCCGGGCGGGGTGCGCCGGCGGCGACCATCTCCAGCAGGTGGAACAACGCGGTGGGCGCGTTGCCGATGGCCACCACCGCGCCGTCCAGCCGGTCGCGCCACAGCTCGAGCGCCGCGGCGGTGCGGGTGGTGCCGAGATCGGCGGCCAGGGCCGGCGTCCGGGGGTCGTTGAGCGTGCAGACGACGTCGTTGTCCTTCGGCAGCCGCCGGCGGGTGACGCCCGAGGCCACCATCTCCGCGTCGCACAGCACCGGGGCGCCGGCGTCCAGGGCCTCCCGGGCGCGCGCCACGACGTCGGGGGAGTAGGCGATGTCCTCGACCAGGTCGACCTGGCCGCAGGCGTGCACCATCCGCACCGCGACCCGGGCGACGTCCCCGGGCAGGCCGCCGAGGTCGGTCTCGGCGCGGATGGTGGCGAACGAGCGCCGGTAGATCTCCGCGCCGTCCTTCTCGTACTCGTACTCGTACATCAGGTTCCCCCGACTCGGTATCCGGTCCCGGTCGCCACCACGTCGACGACCTCGCCCCGCGGACGGCCGCAGCGGCGCTCGCACCCCGCCCAGTGCTGGCGGGCGCCGTCGGCCGGCAGCGTGCCGGTCGCCACCGCCCGGACGGCGTCGGCGCGGACGTCGGCCAGCGACTTGGCGCACCCCGGCCGCCCGGCGCAGGCGGTGACCCGCGTCCACGGGCTGGCCTCGTCGAAGACCATGCCGGTCCGGTGCAGCGCGGCCGCGGCGTCGTCGACGGCGTCCTCGGCGAGGTCGGGCACGACGACGCTGCGCCACGGCGTCAGCTGCACCTCGTCGGCGATCCGGGCCAGCAGCTCGGCCTGGTCCGCGGCGAGGCGCCCCAGCGGGACGACCGCGACCAGTGCCACCCGCCCGTCATCACATCGTCGGCTTCCAGCCGACACCGCGGCCACGTGCCGTCCCCCGGTTGCGTTGAGCCGCTGCCCACCCTCCTCGGGGAGGCCTCCGGCCCCCCGCTCGTCGGGCGATGGTGCGGTCCCCAGCCTCAGCGCCACCCTGCGCGGTCCGTCGGTCAGCTCGGCGAGCCGCCAGGCGGTCGAGCCCTGCGCCGCCCGTTCGGCGAGGAAGGCGCGGGTGGCGGCCAGGGCGAGTCGAACGGCGTCGTCCGGGTGGACGCGCAGGCCGGAGTCGGCGCCGGCGAGGGTCAGCGCCACGGTGTCCGGGGAGAGGGCGAGCAGGCCGAC
>DASQNB010000770.1:0-2718 GCA_035645175.1 Geodermatophilus sp. | reverse complement strand
AGGCGATGTACACGGGCAACTGCTGCGTCCTCCCGCGGGTCGGCAGCTACCCGGAGATCTGCGACGGCCATCCGGACGTCCTGTACGAGCCGGGCGAGGAGCCCCTGGAGGAGCGGCTGCGCTGGTTCCTCGAGCATCCCGGACACCGGCGTGCCGTCGCGTCCGAGCTGCAGCGGATGTCGGCCAGGTTCCACCCGCGCACAGTCGTCCAGAAGATCGCCGCAGAGCTGTTGGACCTGGCGCTCGGCCCCTGACGGACGTACCCGGTCGTCGACGGGTGCTGAACCGGGGGACGACCCTGCTGCGATCTCGATGTGGCAGTGCGTCGGAGAAGACCAGCCACGGCGTCGTGCCCTGCAGCTCTTCATCCCGGGGAGAACCCACCCCTGCCGAGAGCCCCCGCGAGGACGTCGTCCCCACGGGGGCTCTCGCACGTCCGGGGTCCCCGGCGGGTCGCCCGACGACGCGCCGGGGACTGTTCCGTATCGGAACGACGACCCTTGTCCGCCTGTGCGACCCGTCCCTACTCTGCCCTCCGACGAACCGCCGGAACGCGACGGGGGCGGCCCCGCGGATCCCGACCTCGTGAAGGACGTAACGATCCTCGAGGCGTGAGGGAGTCCCCCGATGAATGCCCTCGTCCTGCGCAGCGCGATCGTCGCGGCTCTCGGTGGCCTGCTGTTCGGCTTCGAGACCGCAGTCATCTCCGGCACCACCGAGGACCTCGAGCGGGTCTACGACATCGGCGGATTCTGGCTCGGCTTCACCGTCGCGACGGCGCTGCTCGGCACCATCGTGGGCGCGCTGATCGCCGGGAAGCCAGCGGACCGCTACGGCCGCAAGAAGGTGCTGTTCGCAATCGGCATCCTCTTCATCATCGGCGCTCTGGGCACCGGCCTGGTGACGAACCTCTGGTTGTTCATGTTCTTCCGGTTCGTCGGCGGCATCGGCGTGGGCGTGGCCTCGGTGGTCGCGCCCATCTACACCGCCGAGGTCGCCCCGCCGAGGTATCGCGGCCGGCTGGTCGGGCTGGTGCAGTTCAACATCGTGCTCGGCATCCTGCTGGCGTACCTGTCGAACTACATCCTGGCCAGCACGCTGCCCAGCGACATCGCGTGGCGCTGGATGTTCATGGTCATGGCCTTCCCGGCGGTGGTCTTCTTCCTGCTGCTGTTCACCACGCCGGAGACGCCGCGCTGGCTGTACATGGTGGGGCGCCGCGCAGAGGCCGTCGAGGCGATCCACCGGCTCACGAACTCCCGGGACGAGGCGGAGTTCGAGATCCGGGAGATCGAGCAGACGCTGACCAAGGACGCCGCGGCGGCCCGGGCGCCGTTCTTCGTGCGACAGAACCGCAAGGTCATCCTGCTGGCGGTGGCGATCGCCGCGTTCAACCAGCTGTCGGGGATCAACGCGATCCTCTACTACGCGAACGACATCTTCCGGATGGCCGGCGCGGGCGACAACTCCGCGGCCCTGCAGAGCGTCGTCGTCGGGCTGGTCAACCTGGTCACGACGATGGCGGCGCTGACGGTGATCGACCGGATCGGCCGCCGGAAGCTCATGATCGTCGGCTCCATCGGCTACCTGGTCAGCCTGGGCGCCCTCGCGGTCGTGTTCACCGTCTACGACGGGGAGTTCACCGGCGCCGCGAGCGTGATGGTGCTGGCGGCTCTCGTGGTCTTCATCGCCGCCCACGCCTTCGGTCAGGGCTCGGTGATCTGGGTGTTCATCTCCGAGATCTTCCCCAACCGGATCCGGGCCCGTGGCCAGTCGCTGGGCAGCCTCACGCACTGGGTGTTCGCCGCGGTGGTGTCCTGGACCTTCCCCGGGATCGCCGCGTCGCTCGGCGGCGGGGCGGCGTTCGCGCTCTTCTTCGTCTGCATGGTCGGTCAGCTGGTCTGGGTCCTCAGGGTGATGCCGGAGACGAAGAACGTGCCGCTGGAGGAGATGGAGGAGAACCTGGGCATCCAGCTCACCGCCGAGGACGTCGCCGGCGCGGGCTCCGGACCCAGAGCCCACTGACCACCCGGCTCGGATCCGGGCTCCCGGGGGTGCGGACGGCGGGTCCCGGGTAGTCGCGCCTCCATGTGCGTGAACCCGCCGAGCGTGAGGGAGCGCTGAGGACCGTGCGCGCCGTCCGGCTGCAGCACTCCGAGGGCTCCGTCGCGCCGGTGGTGGAGGACGTCCCCGAGCCCGCGGCCCCCACCGGCGACGAGGTGCTGGTGCAGGTGGGGGCGTCCAGCGTCAACGGCACCGACCTCGGGATGTTCGGCACGGGGGTGGCCGCCGCCGTCGTCCGCCGGATCGGCAGCCCCGGGTTCGACGTGGCCGGCGAGGTCCTCGCCTGTGGTCCCGAGGTGACGGCCTTCTCCCCCGGCGACCGGGTGATGGCCCTGCTGGGGCACGCCGGCGGCGGTCAGGCCGAACGGGTCGTGTTCCGGCAGGAGCAGGCCGCCCGCGTGCCCGTCTCCTGCTCGACGGCGGAGGCCGCCGCGCTGCCCCTGGCCGGGCTGACCGCGCTGCAGGCGCTGTACGGCCGGGCGGCACTACGTGCCCGCCGCTCGCCCCGCGTGCTGGTCCTCGGCGCCTCGGGCGGCATCGGTGCGTACGGCGTGCAGCTGGCCGGGCTGGCCGGCGCGCACGTCACCGCCGTGTCCAGCGGTCCGGGGCTGGAGTTCGTCGCCTGGCTCGGCGCCGACGACGTGGTCGACCGGC
>DASQNB010000769.1:0-4106 GCA_035645175.1 Geodermatophilus sp. | reverse complement strand
TCGGTCGGGGCGTTGCGCGGGCCGCGCCTGGGCGGGCGGCTGCCGCCGATGCCGAGCAGCCGGACGACGCGCTGCCGCTGTCCGCGCCAGGGCTCCAGCAGCTCCATCATCCCGTCGTCGTCGGTCCTGCGGCCGGCCAGCGACCAGCCCACCAGGTTCTTGAGGTGGTAGTCGCCGTAGCTGACCGTGTCGGGGCAGCCGAAGACCCGCTGCACCACCTCGGCCGCCGTCCAGACGCCGATGCCGGGCACCGACCGCAGCCGGCGCTGCAGGTCCCGGCAGTCGATCTCCTCGCCCGGCTCCAGCCGGGCGGCCACACTGGCCACCGCCCGCAGCGCCCGGCGGCGGGCGCCGTCCAGGCCGCACCGGTGCCACTCCCAGTCGGTGACCTCGAGCACCCGCCGGGGGCTGGGCACCACGCGCATCCCCTCGGGCGCCGGGCCCGGTGCCGGCTCCCCGGCCAGCCGCAGCAGTGCGCGCCACACGCGGTGCGCCTCGATGACGGTCACCTTCTGCTCGAGGACGGCGGGCACCAGCGCGTCCCAGGTGCGGCCGGTGCGGGTCATCCGCAGCCAGGGCGAGCCGCGGTGCACCCGGTCGAGCAGCGGGTGACCGCCCGGCTCGAACTCCTCGGGCCGGTCGTCGGCGCCCAGCCAGGCGGGCACCGCGGCCCCGGCCCGCTCGGCACCGGGCCCCCAGGCCGTCACCTGCACCTCGCCGCCGCGGACGGTGACGTGCACGGTCGCCGGGCCGTCGGGCGTGCTGACCGTCCGCCAGCAGCCGTCGTCGACGTGGCGCAGCGCCGGGTCCCCGGTGCTGCGCTGGTGCGGGAAGAGGGTGCGCCGGACGTCCAGCGGCCAGCCCGGCCGCCAGGTGTCGGTGAACGCCGGCGCCGCTCGGCCGGTGAGAGTGGGCGTGCTCAGGTGGTGCTCCCCGGGGAAGAGGGATCGACGGTCAGCAGCACCTCATCAGCGCGGTGCCATCCGCAGCGCGCCGTCCATCCGGACCACCTCGCCGTTGAGGTAGCCGTGCTCGACGATGTCGAGGGCCAGTTGGGCGAAGTCCTCCGGGCGGCCGAGGCGCTTGGGGAAGGGTATGCCCGCCGCCAGGCTCTGCCGAGCCTCCTCCGGCAGGCCGGCGAGCAACGGGGTGTCCACCAGCCCGGGGGCGATGGTGCAGACCCGGATGCCGATGCCCGACAGGTCGCGCGCCGCCGGCAGCGTCATCCCGACGATGCCGCCCTTGGACGCCGCGTAGGCGACCTGCCCGATCTGCCCGTCGTAGGCGGCGATCGAGGCCGTGTTCACGACGACGCCGCGCTCGCCGTCCTCCCCCGGCTCGGTGGCGGCCATCGCGGCGGCGGCCAGCCGCAGCACGTTGAACGTGCCGACCAGGTTCACCATCACGGTGCGCACGAACGGGTCCAGGTCGTGCGGGACGTTGCCCTTGCCCACCGTCCGCTGGGCCCAGCCGATGCCGGCGCAGTTGACCGCGACCCGCAGCGGCCGGTCCCCGCCCGCGGCGGTGGCGACCGCCGCCTGCACCGAGTCGGGGTCGGTGACGTCGGTGCGCACGAAGGTGGTGTGCCCGCCCAGCTCGGCGGCGAGCGCGGCCCCCTTCTCCTCCTGCAGGTCGAGGACGGTCACGGCGGCCCCGCGGGCGGCCAGCGCCCGGACGGTGGCCTCGCCGAGGCCGGAGGCCCCTCCGGAGACGACAGCGGCGACGTCGAAGCTCTTCACGCCCCGGAGGCTATCGAGGGCGCTCAGCTGAACCGTGACCCGTGTTTCTCCTCGACGGCGGCCAGCAGCTGCTTGACCCGCTCGGCGTCGGAGACCGGGCAGACCATCGTCACGTCGGCGGTGTGGACGACGACGCTGTCGCGGACGCCGACCAGCGCCACCAGGTGGTCGGGGTCGTCGCTGAAGACGATGTTGCCGGCGCTGTCGAGGGCAACCGCCAGCCCCGAGACGGCGTCCTCCCCCACCCGCTCCAGCGTCTGCGCCAGGGCCGGCCACGAGCCGACGTCCAGCCACTCGACGTCGAGGTCGGCCACCAGCACCCGGCCGGGCTCGGCCGCGGCCGGCTCCAGGACGGCGTAGTCGACGCTGATCCTCGGCAGCGTCGGGAACACCTCGGCGAGGACGGCGTCCCGCTCCGGGCCGGCCGGCGCGGCGACGACGCGGGCCAGGCCCTCGGCGCTGGCCGGCAGGTGGTCGGCGAGGGCCTCGAGCACGGTGGCGGCCCGCCAGACGAACATGCCGGAGTTCCACAGGTACTGCCCCGAGGCGAGGTAGGCCTCCGCGGTGGCGCGGTCGGGCTTCTCGCGGAAGGACGCCGCCTCCGCGACGCCGGGCACGCCGGTCGGTGCGCCGCGCTGCACGTAGCCGAACCCGGTGGCCGGCGCCGTGGGCCGGATGCCGAGGGTCACCAGCGAGCGCGGGCGCTCGGCGAGGGCGTCGTAGGCGGTGGTGAGCGCCGCGGCGAACCGCTCGACCGGCCGGATCACGTGGTCGGCGCTGACCACGGCGAGCTCGGCGTCGGGGTCGACGTCGGCCACCAGGGCCGCGGTCAGGCCGACGGCGTTGGCGGTGTCCCGGGCGACCGGCTCGAGCACCAGTCGGTCCGGCCGCAGCCGCGGCAGCGCGGCGCGCACCTGCTCCCCGTAGCGGGCCGCGGTGCAGACCCAGATGCGGTCGGCCGGCAGCACCGCCTCGAGCCGGGTGAAGGCCTCGGCCAGCAGGCTGTGCGCCGCGCCGTCCCCGCCGGCGACGACACCGTCGCTGATGATGTCGAGCAGCTGCTTGGGCCGCCCGCCCCGGGACAGCGGCCACAGCCGCGTCCCCGAACCGCCGGCCATGACGACCGCGTGCCGCACGTCAGCCCTGCCCGCTCGGCCGCGCCGCCCCGCCCACGTCCTCGGCGCGGCGCTGGAAGCGGGCGCCGGCGGCCACCCGCCCGCTCACGTAGGAGACGAGCATCCGGCCGCCCAGGCCGGCGCGGAACGCCGCACGCAGCGGGGCGTGCCGGCGCAGCGGGTACTGGGCGGAGAGATAGCGCAGGGCGCTGGTGTGGTGCACCCGCTGCATGCGGTGCGGCTCCCGCCGCGTCGCGTGGCCGCCCTCGTGGGTGACCACGGCCGAGGGCGCGTAGACGTGCAGCCAGCCGCGGCGGGAGAGCCGCTCGGCGAGGTCGACGTCCTCGAAGTACATGAAGTAGCCGGGGTCGAAGCCGCCGACCGACCAGAACGCGGCGACGTCGACCAGCAGGCAGGAGCCCGACAGCCAGCCGGCCGGGCGCTCCCGAGGCGCCTCGCGCTCGCGCCGATAGCGCGCCGTCCACGGGTTCCCCGGCCAGGCCCAGCCGACCAGCGCGTGCCCCGCACCGGTGGACAGCCGCGGCAGGTCGCGGGCCGAGGGGTAGAGCTCGCCCCCCGGCGTGCGGATCGCCGGGCCGACCGTGGCCGCGCGCGGCCACCGGGCGGCCACGGCCAGCAGCTCGTCGACCGAGCCGGGCTCGAAGCGGAGGTCGGGGTTGGCGACGATCGCGTACCCGTCGGTCAGCCCGGCCATCCCGGCGTTCACCGCCGCGCCGTAGCCGACGTTGCCGCCGGTGTGCAGCAGCCGCACGTGCGGGTGCCGGGCCGCGACCCGCTCGGGGACGCCGTCGGTCGAGCCGTTGTCGGCGAGGACCACCTCGACCGGCCGCGTGGTGGCCTCGGCCAGCGAGTCGACGAAGCCCTCGAGGACCTCGCCCGGCGAGTACGTCACCGCGACCACGCGGAGGGGGGCGTCCGGCCGGGGTGCGCTCACGCGGGGAACCCTACGAGGCGCGTCGTGGCGTCGGTGGGCGCCCCCGGGGCCTGCCGAGCCCGCCGCGTGGGCCCCAGGAGGCCGGTGTGACGAGGGGGACGGGCCCGTCACGCCGGTGCCCGCGACGACCCGGGCGACCGTACCGGCGCCGGTACAGTCGCCAGGCGTGACTCAAGCCAGTCCTGATCTCGTCGTCGTCGGCTCCGGGTTCTTCGGCCTCACGGTCGCCGAGCGGGTGGCCACCCAGCTGGACAAGCGCGTGCTGGTCATCGACCGCCGCAGCCACATCGGGGGCAA
>DASQNB010000768.1:0-4214 GCA_035645175.1 Geodermatophilus sp. | reverse complement strand
TGCCGGCGCCGCCGGACCGCCGGACCGAGACCAATCCGTGGCCGACCTACCCGATGGTCATGCGGGTCTCCAGCGCCCACGAGGAGGGCGGGGAGCGGCTCTACAGCGTCAACACCGAGCGTTTCGTGGGTCATGAGGAGGGCCCCGACGAGGGCAACCTGCGCGCGCTGCTCATCCACGACGTGGAGCGGGTCGAGGGCCGGTTCCAGAAGGTGGAGGGCACCGAGCGCGAGCTGCCCGCCGACCTGGTGTTCCTCGCCATGGGCTTCACCGGCGCCCAGCGCACGGGCCTGGTCGAGGCGCTGGGGGTGGACCTGGACCAGCGCGGCAACATCTCGCGCGACGGCGAGTTCATGTCCACCGTCCCCGGCGTCTTCGTCGCCGGAGACATGGGCCGCGGCCAGTCGCTCATCGTGTGGGCGATCGCCGAGGGCCGGGCCGCCGCCGGCGCCGTCGACGCCTGGCTGACCGGCTCGACGACGCTGCCGCGTCCGGTGACGCCCACCGCGGTGGCGCTGCGCTGAAGGACCTCCCTGCCCCCCGCCACTCGCGAGCTCGCGGCGGGACCCTGCAGGGTGGCCCGGCCCCCTCCTGAGGAGGAGGGGGTCCTTCCGCCGTCACCAGGCCGGGCCCGGGTCCCGCACCGCGCGGGACCCGGGCCCGCGTCGTCGTCCGGACGACGAGGCTCACAGGACGTCCTGCGCACGCGGAGGCGGCGGTCCCACTAGCGTCTGACGCATGTCGCGACGCGCCAAGATCGTCTGCACGCTCGGTCCGGCGACCGGTTCCCAGGAGCAGGTCACCGCCCTCGTCGAGTCGGGGATGGACGTCGCCCGGCTGAACTTCAGCCACGGCGCCCACGCCGACCACGAGCGGGCCTACCACATGGTCCGCGAGGCCTCCGACCGCACCGGTCACGCCGTCGCCATCCTCGCCGACCTGCAGGGCCCCAAGATCCGCCTGGGCACCTTCGCCGCCGGTCCGGTGGTCTGGGAGACCGGCAGCCGGGTCTGCATCACCGTCGAGGACGTCGAGGGCACCGCCGAGCGGGTCTCCACGACCTACAAGGGCCTGGCCGCCGACGCCAAGGTCGGCGACCGGCTGCTGGTCGACGACGGCAAGCTGGCCCTGTCGGTCGTCGAGATCGAGGGCGCCGACGTGTGGTGCCTGGTCGTCGAGGGCGGCGAGGTGTCGAACAACAAGGGCCTGTCCCTCCCCGGGGTCGCGGTCAGCGTGCCGGCGATGTCGGACAAGGACGAGGAGGACCTCCGCTTCGCCCTGCACCTGTCGGTGGACTTCGTCGCGCTGTCGTTCGTGCGCTCGCCGGCCGACGTCGAGCTGGTGCGCGACATCATGCGGCAGGAGGACGTCTCCGTCCCCGTCATCGCCAAGCTGGAGAAGCCGGAGGCGGTCGAGAACCTCGAGGCGATCGTCGAGGCCTTCGACGGGATCATGGTCGCCCGCGGCGACCTCGGCGTGGAACTGGCGCTGGAGCAGGTCCCGCTGGTGCAGAAGCGGGCCGTGCAGGCCGCCCGCGAGCGCAACAAGCCGGTCATCGTGGCCACCCAGATGCTCGAGTCGATGATCAGCTCGTCGCGGCCCACCCGCGCCGAGGCCTCCGACGTCGCCAACGCCGTCCTGGACGGTGCCGACGCGGTGATGCTGTCGGGGGAGACCTCGGTGGGGCGCTACCCGATCGCCGCGGTGCGGACGATGGAGCGGATCATCGACGCCGTCGAGAGCGACACCGTGCGCGTGCCGGAGGTGGTGCGCCGGTCCCGGTCCCGGTCCGGCGCGATCGTGCGGGCCGCGCGGGACATCGGGGAGGCGATGGACGTCAAGGCACTGGCGACCTTCACCCAGACCGGCGGCAGCGCCCGGCGGCTGGCCGCGCTGCACCCGCGGATGCCGCTGCTGGCCTTCACCGTCGACGCTCGGGTGCGCAGCCAGCTGGCGCTGTCGTGGGGGGTGGAGACCTTCCTGGTGCCCTCGGTGCAGCACACCGACGACATGGTCCGCCAGGTGGACTTCTCGCTGCTGTCCATCGGCCGGCTCCGGGAGGGCGACCGGGTGGTCGTCGTGGCCGGCAGCCCGCCGAACACTCCTGGGTCGACCAACCTCATCCGGGTGCACGAGGTGGGCACCGACTCGTGAGTGGGGCGGTGGCGGACGGCGGCAGCCAGGCCGCGGCGCTGATGGCCGTCCTGGACCTGGAGGAGCGCGACACCGACCTCTACGTCGGCCAGACGCCGCGGACGCCGCTGCAGCGCATCTTCGGCGGGCAGGTCGCCGGGCAGGCGCTGATGGCCGCCTCCCGCACGTTGCCGGGGGAGCGCGGCGTGCACTCGTTGCACTCCTACTTCCTGCGGCCCGGCGACCCGCACGAGGAGATCCGCTACGCCGTGGAGCGGATCCGGGACGGGCGCACGTTCAGCACCCGCCGGGTGATCGCCTGGCAGCGGCGCCGGGGCGAGGACGTCGCGATCTTCGCCCTCACCGCGGACGCCTCGGTGCCGGAGTCCCCGGTCGTCGAGCACGCGCTGCCCATGCCGCACGTGCCGGCGCCGGAGACCCTCCCCGGCCTGCGGGACGTGGCCGCGCCGTACGGGGAGCGGGCGGCCGCGGCGCTCACCATCAGCCAGGCGGTGGAGCAGCGGCTGCTCGAGGACCCCTTCGACCGGACGCCGAAGTCCCCGCCGGACACCCGGACGTGCGTGTGGATGCGCGTCGCGGGACGCCTGCCCAGGGAGGACAGCGTGCACCGCTCGGCGCTGACCTTCGTCAGCGACCTCACCCTGCTCTCGGCGGGGCTGGCCCGGATCGGGGGCGGCTGGGGCGGGGAGTACGTCGGCGCCAGCCTGGACCACGCCGTGTGGTTCCACGCGCCGGTCCGGGCCGACGAGTGGTTCCTCTACGAGACCGACAGCCCCGCGGCCTCCGGCGGCCGGGCGCTGTGCTTCGGCCAGGTGTGGGCCGCCGACGGCACGCACGTGGCCACGGTGGCCCAGCAGGGCCTCATCCGGTCGCTGCGGGGCTGACTCAGGAGCCGGTGCCCCGGGCGGCCCCCGCGTCGGCCTGGGCCTCGGCGTCCTCCGGGACGACCCCGTCGGCCTCGGGGCGCGCGGCGTCGCCGGCCCGGCTCCCCGGTGGCGCCAGGTCCTCCTGGGCGTGGGCCTGGGCGGCCGTCTCGTCCTGCGCGGCAGGCGTCTCGACGGGGACGGGCTGGGCTTCGGGGACGGGCTGGGCTTCGGGGACGGGCTGGGCTCCGGGGAGGGGCTGGGCCTCGACGCGGGCGGCCTCCTCCCGGGCCCGGTCGGCCGCGGCGCGCCGTTCGGCCTCCTCCCGGGCCCGCTCGGCGGCGGACTCGGCGAAGTCGGCGGCCAGCCAGTCGTGGACCTCGCACAGCAGCGCCCAGGCCCGCTGGACGTGCGCCCGCGTCGTCGTCGGCGCCCCGACCGCCACCCGCAGCGCCACCTGGCCACGGACGGTGGTGTGGGTCAGGAAGACCTCGCCGCCGTCGTTGAGCCGCTCCAGCAGCGTCATGGTGGCCACGTCGGCGTCGACGTCGGCCGGCCAGCGCGGCCGCAGGCACACCAGCGACAGCGGGTGCAGGGCGGCGACCTCGAAGCGGTCGTCCCCGTCGGCCCAGCCGGCCAGGTCCTGCGCCAGCGCCACGCCGGACCGGACGTGCGCGCGCAGCCCCTCGGCGCCGTACCAGCGCAGCACCGCCCAGAGCTTCAGCGCCCGGAAGCGGCGGCCCAGCTCGATCTGCCAGTCGCGGTAGTCGACGACGGCGCCGGCGTCGGTGGCCGCGTTGCGCAGGTACTCCGGCAGGATCGCCAGCGCGCCGGTGAGCGCCGCCCGGTCGGCGACCCAGAAGAGCGTGGCGTCGAAGCCGGTGAGCAGCCACTTGTGCGCGTCGGTGGTGTAGCTGTCGGCCCACTCGACGCCGGTCTGCAGGCCCCGCAGCTCGGGGGCGACGGCGCTCACCCCCGCGTAGGCGGCATCCACGTGCAGCCAGGCGCCGGCGTCGCGGCAGACGGGGCCGAGCTCGGCGAGCGGGTCCACGGCCGTCGTCGACGTCGTCCCGAGGGTGGCGCAGACCAGGACGGGGGTGTAGCCGCGCGCGACGTCCTGCTCGAGGCGGGCGGCCAGCGCGCCGGGGCGCATGGCGAGATCGCCGTCGACCTCGACGACGCGGACGGCGTCGGAGC
>DASQNB010000767.1:0-2678 GCA_035645175.1 Geodermatophilus sp. | reverse complement strand
GGCGACGCTCGACGGGTTCGACGGACTGCTCGTCCTCGGTGGCCCGCAGTCGGCGATGGACGACGAGGCGACCAGTCCGGAACTGGTCGGCGTCCGCCGGCTGCTCGCGCAGGCGCTGGAGGCCGACGTCCCGACCCTCGCCGTCTGCCTGGGTGCCCAGCTGCTCGCCGGGGTCGGGGGCGGCCGGGTGCGGAAGGGGGTCGACGGGCCCGAGGTCGGCGCCACCCTCGTCGCCAAGCGCGACGCCGCGGACGCCGACGCGCTGTTCGGCCCGCTGCCGATGACCCCCGACGTCATCCAGTTCCACCACGACGAGATCGCCGAGCTGCCGCGCGGGGCCACCCTGCTGGCCAGCAACCCCGTCTACCCGCACCAGGCATTCCGCGTGGGCCGGCGCGTCTACGGCGTGCAGTTCCACATCGAGACCACGCCGGAGATCGTCGAGGAGTGGGCCACCCGGGACGTGGTCGGGGTGGCCGCCAGCCCGTTCGACCGGGAGACGATCTGCGCCCGCTCCGCCGCGGTGCACCCGGACCTCGAGGAGGTGTGGGCACCGTTCGCCGCCCGCTTCGCCGATCTCGTCCGCAGCGGCGCACGGACCGGGGCGGGGACGGCGTGACCACCAGCAGCGCCCCGGAGATCCCGCGCCGGGCGGTCGTCCGGCTGGTGCGCTTCGGCTTCGTCGACGGCGAGCGGGCCGCCCGCCTGCTGTCCGAGCCGGCGATGGGGCTGTGGGACCTCGGGCGCAACGAGCCGGCCGACCCCGAGGCCGGCCCGGTGGTCTCCGCGCTGGCCCGCACCGGCGACCCCGACCTCGCCGTCCGGTCGCTGCGCCGGCTGATCGAGGCGCTGGACGCCGCCGACCCCACCGGCAGCTCGGCCGCCGCGCTGCTCGCCCGGCTGCGCGGGTCGGCGCAGCTGCGCTCCCGGCTGCTCGCCGTGCTGGGCGCCAGCTCCGGGCTGGCCGACCACCTGGCCGCGAACCCCGGCGACTGGACCGTCCTCGACGGTGACGGCCGCGGTCCGAGCCGGCCCACCCCGCAGGCGCTGGAGCGGCAGCTGCTGCTCGCCGTCGGCGCCGACCCCGACGACCCGCCGTGGGGGGTGCGGCTGGGCAAGGGCGCGCCGGACGCGTCACCCCGGCGGGTCGCCGACCTGCGGCTGGCCTACCGACGGGCCATCCTCTCGGTCGCCGGACGCGACCTCGGCGAGGGCCTGGCCGCCGAGGACGTCGCCGCTGAGCTGGCCGACATCGCCGGCGCCGTCCTCACCGCAGGGCTCGCGCTGGCCGTCGCCGAGCAGCCCGCCGACGCCCCGGCCTGCCGGCTCGCGGTCATCGCCCTGGGCAAGACCGGCGGCCGGGAGCTCAACTACGTCAGCGACGTCGACGTGGTCTTCGTCGCCGAGCCGGTCGACCCGGCGGGGCGGACCGGCTCGGAGGTCGACGCCGGGCCCGCGGTGAAGAGCGCCACCCGCGTCGCCGCGGCGCTGATGCGGATCTGCCGCGAGGCGGCCTGGGAGGTCGACGCCGCGCTGCGGCCGGAGGGCAAGGCCGGCGCGCTGGTCCGCACCCTGCACGGGCACGCCGCCTACTACCGCAGCTGGGCCAGCACCTGGGAGTTCCAGGCGCTGCTGAAGATGCGACCGGTCGCCGGCGACCCCGACCTCGGCCGGCAGTACGTCGAGGAGCTCTTCCCGCTGGTCTGGAAGGCCGGCGAGCGGCCCGGCTTCGTCGCCGAGGTCCAGGCGATGCGCCGGCGGGTGCTGGACAACATCCCGCCGGCCCAGGCCGAGCGCGAGCTCAAGCTCGGCCGCGGCGGGCTGCGCGACGTGGAGTTCGCCGTCCAGCTGCTGCAGCTGGTGCACGGGCGGGTCGACGTGCGGCTGCGGGTGGGCGGCACGCTGCCGGCGCTGCACGCGCTGCGGGCCGGCGGCTACGTCGGGCGGGACGACGCCGACACGCTGATCGCCTCCTACCGCTTCCTGCGCACCGTCGAGCACCGGCTGCAGCTGCTCCGGCTGCGCCGCACCCACCTGTTGCCCACCGACGAGCAGCAGCTGCGCTGGCTGGCCCGCTCGCTGGGCTACAAGCCCGACCACCGCGGGGACGCCGTCGCCGTCCTCGACGCGGAGCTGGCGCTGCACACCCGCGAGGTGCGCCGGCTGCACGAGAAGCTGTTCTACCGGCCGCTGCTGTCGGCCGTGGCCAAGGTGCCGCCGGAGGCCGCCCAGCTGGGGTCCAAGGCGGCCGGCGACTGGCTGCGCGCGCTCGGCTTCGCCGACCCCGACGGCGCGCTGCGGCACATGGCCGCGCTCACCGGCGGGGTGTCCCGGTCGGCGTCGATGCAGAAGTACCTGCTGCCGGTGGTGCTGCAGACCCTCGCCGACTGCGCCGACCCCGACGCCGGCCTGCTGGCCTACCGCAAGGTCAGCGAGGCCCTCGGCGGCAACCAGTGGTACCTGCGGCTGCTGCGCGACGAGGGGCAGGTCGCCGAGCGGCTGGCCGCGCTGCTGGGCTCGAGCCAGTACGTCGCCGCGCTGCTCACCCGCACACCCGAGGCGCTGCGAATCCTCGCCGACGACGACGAGCTGCGCCCGCGCACCGCCGAGGCCCTGGCCCGCGCGTGGCGGCAGGCGGCCGGGCGGGCCACGGACCCCACCGCCAGCATCCGGGTGCT
>DASQNB010000766.1:0-1656 GCA_035645175.1 Geodermatophilus sp. | reverse complement strand
GCGGTGTCGATCTCGCCGGACTGCTCGGCGACGAGGGCGCGGGCCTGCTCGGGGGAGAAGCTCTTGCCGAAGTACTGGCAGATCGTGGCCAGGTTGATCGGCAGCGAGTACGTCTTGTCCTGGTAGATGCTGAAGACGCGGTGCTGGTAGTTGGTGAACTCGGTGAACTGGTTGACGTACTGCCAGACCCGCTCGTTGGACGTGTGGAACAGGTGGGCGCCGTAGACGTGCACCTCGATGCCGGTCTCGGGCTCGGGCTCGGAGTAGGCGTTGCCCCCGATGTGGCTGCGGCGGTCGATGACCAGCACGCGCTTGTCCAGCTGGGTGGCGACCCGCTCGGCGACCGTGAGGCCGAAGAACCCGGAGCCGACGACGACGAGATCAGGACTGGCTTGAGTCACGCTTGGCGACTGTACCGGCGCACAACGGCCCCACCGGGCCGAAACGGGGACTGGTGTGACGGGCCCGTCCCCCTCGTCACACCGGTTCCCTGGAGTCCCACGCGGCGCGCCCGTGAGGACCTCGGGGTGCGCCCGGCGACGCCGTTCCCGGCCTCGTAGGGTTCCCCGCGTGAGCGCACCACCACCGACCGTCCCCCTCCGCGTGGTCGCGGTGACGTACTCGCCCGGCGAGGCCCTCGAGGGGTTCGTCGAGTCGCTGGCCGAGGCCACCACGCGGCCGGTCGAGGTGGTCCTCGCCGACAACGGCTCGACCGACGGCGCCCCCGAGCGCGCCGCGGCCCGCCACCCGCACGTCCGGCTGCTGCGCACCGGCGGCAACATCGGCTACGGCGCCGCGGTCAACGCCGGGATGGCCGGGTTGACCGACGGGTACGCCGTCGTCGCCAACCCCGACGTCCGCTTCGACCCCGGCTCGGTCGACGAGCTGCTGGCCGTGGCCGCCCGGTGGCCGCGCGCGGCCACCGTCGGCCCGGCGATCCGCACGCCGGAGGGCGAGCTCTACCCCTCGGCCCGCGACCTGCCGCGGCTGTCCACCGGCGCCGGGCACGCGCTGCTCGGCTGGGCCTGGCCGGGCAACCCGTGGACGGCGCGCTACCGGCGCGAGCGCGAGGCGCCCCGCGAGCGCCCGGCCGGGTGGCTGTCGGGCTCCTGCCTGCTGGTGGACGTGGCGGCCTTCTGGTCGGTCGGCGGCTTCGACCCCGGCTACTTCATGTACTTCGAGGACGTCGACCTCGCCGAGCGGCTCACCCGCCGCGGCTGGCTGCACGTCTACGCGCCGTCGGCGGTGGTGGAGCACGAGGGCGGGCACGCCACCCGGCGCCAGCCGCACCGCATGCAGCGGGTGCACCACACCAGCGCGCTGCGCTACCTCTCCGGGCAGTACCCGCTGCGCCGCCACGCCCCGCTCCGGCTGGCCCTGCGCGCCGGGCTGGGCGGCCGGATGCTGGTGTCCAACGTCAGCGGCCGCGTGGCCGCCGGCGCCCGCTTCCAGCGCCGCGCCGAGGGCGTCGGCCGGGCGGCGCGCCGCCGTGGGAGGAGCTGAGGTGCGGCACGCGGTGGTCATGGCCGGCGGCTCGGGGACGCGGCTGTGGCCGGCGAACCCCTGGACCGCCCGCTACCGCCGTGAACGGGAGGATCCGCGCGAGCGGCCCGCGGGGTGGCTGTCCGGGTCGTGCTTCCTGGTCGATCTCGAGGC
>DASQNB010000765.1:0-2973 GCA_035645175.1 Geodermatophilus sp. | reverse complement strand
ACCGCGCAGAAGACCCTGCAGTCGTACGTCACGCGGCTGCGCAAGGCCCTCGGCAACGACTCGATCGTCCGCGCCGGTGCGGCCTACCGCCTGGACATGCCCGGCGAGGCGGTCGACGTGGTGCGCTTCCGCAAGCACCTGGACGCCGGGGACGTCGATGCGGCGTTGGCGGAGTGGAGCGGGACGCCGCTGGCCGGCCTGGACGTCCCGGGCCTCACCGCCACGGTCGAAGGGCTGCTCGAGCAGCGACTCTCCGCCCTGGAGACGGCGCTCGGGCGCCAGGTGGACGACGATGCCGCCGCCGCGATCGGGACGTTGACGGAGCTCACGGCGGACCACCCGTTCCGCGAGGGCTTCTGGGCCCCCCTGATGACCGCGCTCTACCGATTGGGCAGGCAGGCGGACGCCCTGGCCGCGTTCCAGCGGGTCCGGAGCCACCTCGTCGACGAGCTCGGCGTCGAGCCCGGCCGGCGGCTGTGTAAACTCGAGGCCCGCATCCTCGACCAGAGCCCGTCCCTCGGTGCTGCGCAGAGGTCGCAGTCCGGGCGGGAGGACAGCACGCGACGCGGGAACCTGCCCGCGCGGCTGGACCGCCTGATCGGCCGCGCATCCGACCTGGAGACCATCGCGGCCGCGTTGTCGACCTCGGCGGTCGTGACGCTCGTCGGACCAGGGGGAATCGGCAAGACGCGCCTGGGCCTGGCCGGGGCGCAGGCCTGGGGAGACGGCTCGGGTGAGGCCTGGTTCGTCGAGCTGGCCGGCCTCGCCTCCTCCGCGGACGTGCCGCGTGCCGTCGCCGAGGTCGTCGGGGTCGCCGAGGGCCCAGGCAGGACGACGACGCAGGCCGTCGTCGCGGCACTGCGTCCCCGGCGGGCGCTGGTGGTGCTCGACAACTGCGAGCACCTGCTCGAGGGCGCGGCCGCGATGGCAACGGCGCTCGCCGAGGGCTGTCCCGACCTCCGCGTCCTTGCCACCTCGCGGGAGAGGCTCGGGGCACGCGGTGAGCAGCTCCTGGCGGTGCCTCCGCTGGACACCGCCGGACCGGCCGCCGAGCTGTTCGCGGAGCGGGCCCGCGCCGCGTCCCGAACGGTCGACGTCGAAGCCCACGGCGCCGAGATCCAGGAGATCTGCCGCGCCCTCGACGGGGTGCCGCTCGCGATCGAACTCGCGGCCGCCCGCACCACGACGCTCACCGTCCCGGAGATCGTCGGACGATTGGACGACCGGCTCCGGCTCCTGACGCGGGGTCCACGGACGAACGCGGACCGGCACCGGACCCTGCGCGCGACCATTCAGTGGTCGGTCGACCTCCTCACCCCGGAGCTCCGCACGTTCTTCGCCCGGCTCTCCGTCTTCGCGGGCGGGTTCGACCTGCCGGCTGTCCACCGGGTCTGTGCCGAGCCAGGCCTCGGCGAGGCGCAGGTCGAGGACCTGTTGGAGGACCTCGTCGACCAGTCGATGCTCGGCGTCGAGCCAGGTCCGGCCGGGCGTCGCTTCCGGCTGCTCGAGACCCTGCGGGAGTTCGGAGCGGCCGAGCTGGCCGCCGCCGGCGTGACGGACCAGATCGCGCGACGCCACGCCGAGTGGTGCCTGGAGGAGGTCGACCACATTCACCACCGGCTGGTCGGCCAAGCCGAGGTGGAGGGGGTCGCGCAGCTCGGTGCCCTGTGGCTCAACCTGCGGGCGGCCGTCGACCGCGCCTGCCGGACGGGGGACCATCTCCTCGCGGACGCGCTCGTCCGGCCGCTAGCCGCCGAAGTGACGCTGCGCCGTCAGGGGGAGATCGGCGAGTGGGCCGAGCGGATCCTCACCGTCGTCCCGGCCGACGACGTGGACCGGGTCGTGTTCTGGCTCACCTGGGCGGCGCACCGTTACATGCACAGCGGTGACCGGCACGGCTACGAGCTGGTCGTCGGCCGTCACGGCCACCGCGACCACCCGCTGATCGCGTACACGCGTGCCTACCTCTACGAGGACAGCACCGCGCTGAGCAGCGTCTCACCCGCGGCGGTCGCAGAGCTGCGGCGGATGGGCGAGCCGCACCTCGCATCGCTCGTCGAGCTGGCCGGGGTGGCGTCCGGGTTGATGGCCACCGGACAGTTGGCCGCCTTCGACACTTTGGTGGCGCCCCTGGCGGCCCGGTACCGAGCGGACGGCCCACCGGCGATGCTCCACCTCACGCTCCTGGGCCTGGGGTACTCAGCCCTCTTCCAGGGCAGGACGCAGGACGCGGACGACATCTTCGACCAGATGTCCCACGTCGATGTGCCTGAGCGGACCTTCTCGGTGAACCGGCCCGTCGAGGCGCGTGCGGTGTTCCGACGCGGTGATCGGTCGCGCGCCTACGCCATCCTCCGAGACCACGTCGACGACCTGCTCGAGACCGACGTCATGGACACCGCCCGGCTCGCAGCCCTGGAGTTCGTCACGATGCTGTCGGCGCTGGGCCGTGCAGGTGACGCGAGGCCGGTCCAGCGCTACCTCGAAACGACCGGTGGCTTCGGTGAACTGGCCGCCCTCGCCGTGGCGGCCGATGGTGACCCGCTCATGACGGCTCCGGCCGGCGGGGCGATCGCGCCGCCGGAGAGCGCGGACACGGGCGCGCGCGGCGCGCTCGAGCACATCCGTGGAGTCCTCACGTCCCTGCTGACCGGCTAACTGAGGGGTCAGGCCTGCCGCCTTCCACCAGGTCCAGCGGCTCGAGCCCGGCCTCCGCGGGGACCTCCCCGACACGGCGGGACGGGATTCCGCTGAGGGCGGTGGTGGCCCGGAGGTGGTTCCGGGCCGTGCGGCCCGGGTGCATGCAGGGCGTCCAGAACGGCTCTGACGAGTCGCGCCGGGTCCTTGAAGTCCCGGTAGTGGACGCCGGAGTAGCGGACGTCCCCCGCGTCGGGATGGGTGAGCCCGACCATCATCCGCATGGTGGTCGACTTGCCGGCGCCGTTGGGACCGACGAAGCCGGTGACGCGGCTG
>DASQNB010000764.1:0-2923 GCA_035645175.1 Geodermatophilus sp. | reverse complement strand
CGCTCGCAGGCTCGCGGCGAGCCTCTGGACGGGGCCGGCGGTGCCCTGGACGGGGCCGGGCGCAGGGCAGGAGGGTCCTTTCTCAGCGGGCGGCGGCGCACGCCGCGCAGGTGCCGAAGACCTCCAGCTGGTGCGCGACGTCGGCGAACCCGTGCTCGGCGGCGACGCGGGCGGCCCACCGCTCGACCGGCGGGTCGGCCACCTCGACGGTGCGCCCGCACGAGCGGCACACCAGGTGGTGGTGGTGCACCGGCGAGCAGCGCCGGTAGGCCGCCTCGCCGTCGCTGCGCAGCACGTCCACCAGGCCGTCGTCCACCAGGGCCTGCAGCGCGCGGTAGACCGTCGCGAGGCCCACCGCGTCGCCGCGCTCGCGCAGCAGGGCGTGCAGGTCCTGCGCGGTGCGGAAGCCGTCGAGCTCGTCGAGCAGGGCCAGGACGGCGCTGCGCTGTCGCGTCTGGCGGCGGGGTGCCTCCGTCATGCGCGTCCCCCCGTCCCCGCCGGTGGCGCCGCGTGCTCCCCGTGCTCGTCGTAGTGCACGCCCGAGCCGGTGCGGTGCGGTGCGTGCAGGTGGCCGTCGTGGTCGTAGTCGACGTGGTCGCCGTGCGGCACCGCCGGGTGACCGCACCGGTCGCCGTGCTCGTGCGGGTGGGCGGCATGCACCTCGGCTCGGCGCCGGTGCCGGCGGCGGGCGGTCGCCTCGCGCCCCGCGACCGCCGACGTGGCCAGCAGGAACAGTGCGATCGCCAGCAGCACGATGGTGCCGCCGGACGGGGTGCCCGTGTAGTAGGAGGCGGTCGTGCCGGCGACGCTGGTGACCAGCCCGATCGCGCAGGCCAGGTACAGCGTCTGGCGGAAGCTGCGGGCCAGCTGCTGGGCCACGGCGCTGGGCACGATCATCAGCGCACTGATCAGCAGCAGTCCGACGACCCGCATGGAGAGCACGACGGTCGCGGCGACCAGCGCGGCCAGCACCACGTTGAGCGCCAGCACCGGCAGGCCGACCGCGCGGGCGTACTCCTCGTCGTCGCTGACCGCGTAGAGCCGCTGGCCGAGCAGCCACACGACGCCGAGCACCACGACGGTGATGACGGCGAAGACCGCGACGTCCGCGGTGGTCGTGGTGGTGATCGCGCCGAACAGGTAGGCGTCGAGGTTGGTCGCCTCCCCGCGCGGGGCGAGGCTGAGCAGCACCACGCCGCCGGCGATGCCGCCGTAGAAGAGGACGGCGAGCGCGACGTCGCCGCTGGTCCGGCCCCGGGCGCGGACCAATTCGATGAGGACCGCCCCGAGCACGGCGGCCACCAGCGCCGTCCCGACCGGTGCGGTGGCGGTCAGGACGCCGACCCCGACGCCGGTGAGCGCCACGTGCCCCAGGCCGTCGCCGAGCAGGGAGAGCCGGCGCTGCACGAGGAAGACGCCGACCGCCGGGGCCACCAGGCCGACCATCAGCGAGGCCAGCAGCGCCCGCTGCATGAAGCCGTACTCGAGGACCTCCACGCTCAGCGCCCTCCGTCCGTCGTCACCCGGGGCTGGTCCAGGCGGTACCCGCGCGAGGGCGGCTGGCCGGTCCCCTCGGGGTGGTGGTGGCCGCCGCCGACGTGCCCCGCGTCGGCGAGGGGACCGTCGTAGGCGATCCGCCCGTGGTCGACGACGACCGCGCGGGTCAGCACGCCGGCCAGTGCGGCGGTCTCGTGCGTCACGACCAGCAGGGTGGTACCGGTGGCCGACACGTCGGCCAGCACCGCGGCCAGGGCGTCCTGGCTGGCGGCGTCGACCCCGGCGGTCGGCTCGTCCATGACCAACAGCTCGGGCTCGGCGGCCAGCGCGCGGGCCACGAGCACCCGGCGCTGCTGACCGCCGGAGAGCGAGGCGACCGGGTCGCCGAGCCGGTCGGCCAGCCCGACGGCGGCCGCGGCGTCGCGCACCGCGGCGTGGTCGTCCGCGCGCAGCCGGCCGAACGGGCCCAGCCGGGCCAGCCGGCCGACGCCGACGACCTCGCGCACCGTCGCCGGGACCGCGCCGCTGACCGTGTGCCGCTGCGGCACGTAGCCGATCCGGCCCCGCTCGCGCGGCCGGCCGACGGGGGCGCCCAGCACCTCCACCTCACCGCCGAGCACCGTGGCCAGGCCGAGCAGCCCGCGGGCCAGGGTGGTCTTGCCCGACCCGTTGGACCCGAGGACGGCGACCGCCTCGCCGTCCCGCACGGTCAGGTCGACGCCCTGGACGACGGCGACGTCGCCGTAGCCGATGCGGGCGTCGCGGAGCCGGACGGCGTTCATGCGCAGGACTGGCCCTCCTGCAACGTGGCCAGGTTGGCGCGCATGACCTCGAGGTAGTCGCTGCCGGCCGACTCGTCGGTCAGCCCCTCGAGCGGGTCCAGGACCGCGGTCTGCACGCCGGCCTCCTCGGCGACGGTCTCGGCGACGGCCGGGTCGACCAGGGTCTCGGTGTAGACGGTGCTCACCCCGCGCTCCTGGACCAGGGCGGTGATCTCCGCCAGCTGGGCCGGGTCCGGCTCCGCCGAGGGGCTGAGACCGCTGATGCCGACCACCTCGAGACCGTAGCGGTCGGCGAGGTAGCCGAAGGCGTCGTGGCTGGTGACCAGGGTGTCGACGGCGCAGTCGGCCAGGCCGGCCTGCATCTCGGCGTCCAGGGCCTCGAGGTCGGCGCGCAGCGCGGCGGCGTTCTGCTCGTAGGTGGCCGCGCCGTCGGGGTCGGCCGCGGCCCGCCACCCGGCCAGGGCGTCGCCGACGGAGGCCAGCCGGGTCGGGTCGAGCCAGAAGTGCGGGTCGAGCGCCTCCTCCTCCTCCTCGGCGTGCTCTGCGTGCTCCTCGGCGGTCTCTCCCTCGTGGCCGTGCTCCTCGGCGGTCAGCGAGAGGTCGGCGGCCTGGCCGGCGTCCCATGCGGTGTCGGCGGCCTCGGT
>DASQNB010000763.1:0-4110 GCA_035645175.1 Geodermatophilus sp. | reverse complement strand
GGCCCGCTGCTCGGCTCCCTGATCCGCCCGCTCGGCGGCTCGCTGGCCGACCGCTTCGGCGGCGCGCGCATCACGTTCTGGAACTTCGTGGCGATGGCCGGAGGCGCCGCCATCGTCTGGACCGCCAGCCAGGTGGGGTCGCTGGCGCTGTTCCTCGTCGGCTTCGTGTCGCTGTTCGTGCTCAGTGGCATCGGCAACGGCTCGACCTACAAGATGATCCCGGCGGTCTTCCGGGCCAAGGCCGGGCGGCTCGTCCTCGCCGGCGCGGACGCCGCGCTCGCCGAGCGCGAGGCCCGCCGACTGTCCGGCGCGCTCATCGGGATCGCCGGCGCGGTGGGCGCCTTCGTCCGGCTGCCCTACACCTTCGCCGTCGCGAGGTTCGGCGGCCGCAACTGGACGATCGTCAGCGCCGCGCTGCTGCTGGTGCCGACGATCGCCACGGCCGTCGTCCTGGAGCCCGGCGTCGACTACTCGACGCTGCTGCTGGTCAGCTGCCTGGCCGGCGTCGGCGGTGGCAACTTCGCCAGCTCCATGGCCAACATCAACGCCTTCTACCCGAACCGGCTCAAGGGCTGGGCGCTGGGCCTCAACGCCGGCGGGGGCAACCTCGGCGTCCCCGTCGTCCAGCTGGTCGGCCTGCTCGTGCTGGCGACCGCGGGCGTCGAGAACCCGCGGCTGATCCTGCTGGTCTACATCCCGCTGATCGTCGTGGCCGCCGTGGGTGCCGCGCTGCTCATGGACAACCTGACGACGGCGCGCAACCAGCCGCGGGCCATGCGCGAGGCCACCCGCGAGCCGCACACCTGGATCATGTCGTTCCTCTACATCGGCACCTTCGGCTCGTTCATCGGCTTCGGGTTCGCCTTCGGCCAGGTGCTGCAGAACCAGTTCACTGCAGACTTCGCCACCCCGCTGGCCGCGGCCTCCCTGACCTGGCTGGGCCCGCTGCTGGGCTCGCTGATCCGCCCGCTCGGCGGCTCGCTGGCCGACCGCTTCGGTGGCGCGCGGATCACCTTCTGGAACTTCGGAGCGATGGCCGTGGGCGCCGCGATCGTGTGGACGGCCAGCCAGGTGGAGTCGCTGCCGCTGTTCGTCGTCGGCTTCGTGTCGCTGTTCGTGCTCAGCGGGGTCGGCAACGGCTCGACCTACAAGATGATCCCGGCGATCTTCCGCACCCAGGCCCAGCAGCGGGTGGCCGCCGGCGAGGACACCGCGGTCGCCGACCGGCACGCACTGCGCATGTCCGGCGCGCTCATCGGCATCGCCGGCGCGGTCGGCGCCTTCGGCGGCGTGCTGGTCAACCTGGCCTTCCGCCAGTCGTTCATGACCACCGGCACCGGCGACTCCGCCTACCTGGTGTTCATCGCCTTCTACGTGGTCTGCCTCGCCGTCACCTGGACGGTCTACCTGCGGCCGCAGGCGCGCATGGCCGGCGTCTGAAGGACCCCGTCCTCCCCACCCTTCGCAGGCTCAGGGCGGGACCCGGGACGGGGCCACCACCTCGCCCGTGATCGACTCGGGAGGTGGCCGGTGTCGCGGCCGGAAGCCGACGGGTCACAGGGCCAGGCGGTAGCCCCGCTTGACCACGGTCTCGACCACGCCGGGACCGAGCGCGGCCCGCAGCCGGGTGACGGCCATCTCGACCGCGTGCCCGTCCCCGCCACCGGGCAGAGCCGCCACCAGGTCGGTCTTGGCGACGACGGCGCCCGGGGAGGCGACCAGCGCGCGCAGCACCGCCATCGGGCCCGGCGCCAGCTCCACCAGGCGCCCGTCGAGCAGGGCGGCGTGCCCGCGCACCTGCAGCTCCTGCCCGCCCACCCGGAGCACCGGGTCGCGCTCGGGCAGCCGGGCGACCACCTCGCGAGCCAGGGCGCCCAGCCGGGCGCGCTCGGGTTGCACCGCGTCGATGCCCGCGGCGGTGAGCGGGCCGGCGGTCACCGGGCCCACCGCCACCGGCAGGACGCCGTCGGAGAGCGCGGCGACCAGCTCGGAGTGCTGGCCCAGCTCGTCGGCGACGGTCAGCAGGCTGGCCGCGGCCGGGGCGCTGGTGAAGGTGACCGCGTCGACCGCACCGGTGACCACCGAGCGGACCAGCCGGCGCACCGGCGCGACGTCCTCGGGAAGCACCCAGCGGTAGACCGGCACGGTGACCACCTCGGCGCCGGTCGCCCGCAGCGCCTCGACGAAGTCCGGCAGCGGGTCCCCGTGCAGCTGGACGGCGACCCGCCGTCCCTGCAGCGGGCCCTCGGCGCCGGACAGCAGGTGCTCGAGCACCTCGGCCGACGACTCCGACGCCGGCGACCAGGCGTCGACCAGCCCGCCGCCGCGGATGGCGCCGCGCGCCTTGGGGCCGCGGGCGAGCACCCGGGCGCCGCGCAGGTGCTCGACCAGCGGTAGGTCCCACGCGTCGGCGGCCTCCAGCCACCCGCGGAAACCGACGCCGGTGGTCGCGACGACCAGGTCCACCGGCCGCGCCAGGACCTCCCGCGTCGCGGCGACCAGCTCGGTGTCGTCGGCCAGCGGCACGATGCGGATGGCCGGCGCGTAGACCACCCGCGCACCGCGGCGGGCCAGCAGCGCACCGAGCTCCTCGCGCCGCCGCGCCGCGGTCACGGCGACGGTGTACCCGGCCAGGGGTAGCGGTGTCTCGGTCCCGGGCGGGGCCTCGGGCAGCACATCGGTCACGGTTCCCCCTCGTCGACGGCGCGCTCCTGCGCCGCCAGGACCATGGTGCGTCGTCCCCGTTGCGTCGGTGTGTCGTACCCAGGTCGGTCGGCTCACACTGTCGCCGGAGGTCGCGGGCGCCCGGCGACCGAGCGGCCTGGGAGCATGGGGGCGTGCCTCCCGCCGCTCCGCCCGCCGTCTCCGCCGTCCCCCGCCGGTGGCGGCTGCTGTGCGCGGTGGCGGCCCTCGTCGTCGCCGGCGTCCTGACCTACGTCGGCGTGACGCTGCAGGAGAACGCGACCGGCGTGGCGCGCTTCACCACCGCCGACCAGGTCGCCCTGGTCGGCCTCGGGCTGGTGCTGGGCGCGGGCCTGCTGGCCCTGGGCCGGCCACGGGTGGACGCCGACGCCACCGGCGTCCGGGTGCGCAACCTGGCCGGGGAGCGCGTCGTGCCCTGGACGGCGGTGCAGGCGGTCCGCTTCGACCGCCGCTTCCGCTGGGCCACGCTGCTGCTGGCCAACGACGACGAGTTCGCCGTGCTGGCGATCCAGGGTGCCGACGGCGACCGCGCGGTCGAGGCCGTCGAGGGGCTGCGCGCGCTGCTGGCCGCGGCCCGCGCGGCCGAGCCGCCGCCCCCGCCGCGTCCGCCGCTGCTCTACGACGACTGACGGAGGACCACCCTTCCCCCCACGCCTCGCAGGCTCGGCGCGGGCCCCTGAAGGGTGGCCGTTCCAGATCCTCACCAGGCTCGGCGTGGGCCCCTGGAGGGTGGCCGTTCCAGATCCTCACCGGGCTCGGGGCGGGACCCGGGAGGGGGCCGAGGGCCGGGAATGCCCCTGCCGCCCACGACGCTGTAGTATCTGCGTGCCTCCCCGCTACACGAGGCGCGCGAACCACTGAGCGGCCCCGCCCCGGGCCGCTCGACCAAGAGGAGCCCGCTCCCACCTGGCGCCGTCGAGGCGTCCAGGTCCCGGATCGCGGAGCCCGGCCTCGGCCGGGCCCGCGGCGTGCACGAGCCCTCGGGCTCGGTGCACCCCGGCGAGTGGGCCCCGCGAGCAGCTGCTCGCGGGGCCTCTCTCCTGTCGGCGTCCGGTGGCCGAGCGAGCCCTCCCCATGCAGCAGCAGAGGAGAGGCCATCACCGAGCCCCGTATCAACGACCGTATCCGCGTCCCCGAGGTCCGCCTGGTCGGCCCGGAGGGTGAGCAGGTCGGCATCGTGCCGATCGGCGAGGCGCTGCGCCTGGCCCAGGACTCCGAGCTGGACCTCGTCGAGGTCGCGCCCATGGCCCGGCCGCCGGTCGCGAAGCTCATGGACTACGGCAAGTTCAAGTACGAGTCCGCCCAGAAGGCCCGCGAGGCCCGGCGGAACCAGGCGCTCACCGTCATCAAGGAGATGCGGCTGCGCCTGAAGATCGACCCGCACGACTACGAGACCAAGAAGGGCCA
>DASQNB010000762.1:0-5574 GCA_035645175.1 Geodermatophilus sp. | reverse complement strand
TCCGGCTCCTCACGGGTGGACGGCGGGGCCGCCGCAGGTCCGGACCGCCCGCCCGCCGTCCCGCCGCCTACCTCGCCGCCGCGCTCGTCGGGGCCGGGGGCCTGGGCCTGTTCGCCGCGGCCGACCGGGCGGCGCAGGCCGACGGCACCGACGTGGTCGAGAGCGCATCGGGCAGCGTCGCCGAGCAGCTGGGCCTGGACGAGGGGACGCCGGCCGCGGTCCCGGACGCCGACGCCGCCGCCCGGCTCGGTGAGCTGACTGCCAGCCGCACCGCCCGGGAGGCCGAGCAGGCCGCCGCCGCGGCAGCCCAGGCCGAGGCAGACCGGCTGGCCGCCGTGGCCATCGCCGAGGCGGCCCGCCCGGACGCGGTGCCGCCGGTCGCCGGCGCCCGGCTGACCAGCGGCTTCGGCTCGCGATGGGGCACCGTGCACGCCGGCATCGACCTCACCGCCCCGATGCGGACCCCGGAGTACGCCGCGATGGACGGCATCGTCCTGGAGGCCGGCCCGGCCAGCGGCTACGGCCTGGCCGTGTACGTCCAGCACGACAGCGGCGACGTCACCGTCTACGGGCACATGGACGAGATCCTCGTGACCCCGGGCCAGGTCGTGCGGGCCGGCGACACCATCGCCCTGCTCGGCAACCGCGGGCAGTCCAGCGGCCCGCACCTGCACTTCGAGGTGCGCCTGGGCGGCCTGGACGGCCAGAAGGTCGACCCGGTGCCCTACCTGCGGGACCGCGGCGTCCAGCTCTGAGCCGACCGGCCCGAGCGGCCGGTGCGGGACACTCGGACCGTGCGCAGCGCGACGGCGGGGGAGGGTTGATGGGCGACGGGCACGACCACGGGAACACCTCCGCGACCGCGTCGGCCGGCCACCGCCGCCGGCTGGCCGTCGTCCTCGTGCTGACCGTCGCGGTGATGGCGGCCGAGGTCGTCGGCGCCCTGGTCTCCGGGTCGCTGGCGCTGCTCGCCGACGCCGGGCACATGGCCACCGACGCGCTCGGCATCGGTCTGGCGCTCGGCGCGGTGTCCCTGGCCCAGCGGCCCGCCCGCGGACGGCGGACCTACGGCTGGCAGCGGGCGGAGATCCTCGCCGCCGTCGCCAACGGCCTGCTGCTGGTCGCGGTGGCCGGCTACGTCGTCGTCGAGGCGGTCCGCCGGATCGGGGACCCGCCGCAGATCGACTCCGGCGTGGTGCTCGCCGTCGCCACGGTCGGCCTGGTGGTCAACCTCGGCGGCCTGGCGCTGCTGCACGCCGGCCGGCGCGAGTCGCTCGCCGTCCGCGGCGCCCACCTCGAGGTGCTCGGCGACGCGCTCGGCTCGGTCGCCGTCCTCACCGCCGCCGTCGTCGTCGCCACCACCGGCTGGACGCCCGCCGACACCGTCGCCTCGCTGCTCATCGCGGCGCTGGTGCTGCCACGGGCCTGGTCGTTGCTGCGCGAGGCGGTCGACGTGCTGCTGGAGGCCGCGCCGCGCGGGGTGGACCTGGAGCAGGTGCGGGCCCACGTCCTCGGGGTGGACGGCGTCGTCGGCGTCCACGACCTGCACGCCTGGACGATCACCTCGGGCCTGCCGGTGCTCTCCGCGCACGTCGTGGTCAGCGACGAGGCGCTGGCCGACGGCCACGGCGGGCGGGTGCTGGACGCGCTGTGCGCCTGCCTGGGTGACCACTTCGACGTCGAGCACTGCACCTTCCAGCTGGAGGCCGAGACGCACGCCGGCCACGAGGCGCCGGTGCACGACTGAAGGACCCCGTCCTCCCCACCCTTCGCAGGCTCAGGTGAAGGACCCCCTCCCCGAGCCCTTCGCGAGCTCAGGGCACGTCAGGAGGGGGCCGCGGGACGGGGCCGGCGGTGCCCTGGAGGAGGCGGACGCCAGGCGAGGACCGGGCTCTGGACGGGGCCACCCGGTCGGGTTCTCGGACGGGCCGCCCAGGCATCGCCTGAGTGGGACAGTGGGAGCGCAGGAAGCACGGCGCGGCAGGAGGCAGCGGTGGAACACGGGCACCACTCGGGCATGTGGGTGCCCGCCGAGCCGCCGACCTGGGGGCGGATGTTCCTCCCGCACCTCGACGGCTGGTCGTGGCTGGCGGTGCTGAGCCTGGTCGGCCTGGCCGGCTACCTGGTCGCGGTCGTGGTGCTGCGCCGTTCGGGCGTGGCCTGGCCGTGGTGGCGGACGGCGTCCTGGGTCGCCGGCTGCGCCGCGCTGTTCGCGGTCACCGGCACGTGGTTCAACGGCTACAGCATGGTGTTGTTCAGCCTGCACATGGCCCAGCACATGGTGCTGTCGATGGTGGCGCCGATCCTGCTGCTGCTCGGTGCCCCGGTGACCCTCGCGCTGCGGACCCTCCCGCGCGGCAAGCGGCTGGCCGGCGTCCCGCGGGCCCTGCTGCTGGACGCGCTGCACAGCCGGGTCGCCCGCGTGCTGTCCCACCCGGCGTTCACGCTGCCCCTGTTCCTGGCCAGCCTCTACGCCGTCTACTTCACGCCGATCTTCGACGCGCTGATGGGCAACCCCGTCGGGCACCAGTTCATGCTCGCCCACTTCACGGTGACCGGGCTGCTGTTCTTCGGCCCGATCCTGGCGCAGGACCCGTGGCCGCGGACGACGGGCCACGGCGGCCGGATGCTCGAGCTGCTCATCCCGATGCCGTTCCACGCCTTCTTCGGCGTCGCGATCCTGATGGCCGGCTCGCTGGTGGTGCAGACCTTCGCGAGCCCACCGGCCGGCTGGGGCGTCGACCCCCTGTCGGACCAGAAGACCGCCGGGAGCATCGCCTGGTCCTTCGGCGAGGTCCCGACGGTCTTCGTGATGGCGCTGGTGCTGTTCGGCTGGATGGGCTCCGAGCAGCGCCGGGCCCGCCGGCTCGACCGCGTCGCCGACCGCACCGACGACGCCGAGCTCACCGCCTACAACGAGCGCCTCAAGGCGCTGGCCGCCCGCAGCGCCGACTCCTGAGGCGGCATCGCCCCGCAGGGGCAACCCGTCGGTCCCCGTGTTGATCAGGGGTCGTCGCCGGCACATCCGGCGCGTCCAGCCGTGTCACCGACGACGACCCCATGATCAGCCGCAGGGGAGGTGCTACCTCATTCAGGCCACGGGGAGGTGACCGTTTGCGACCATGTCCACGTGCCGGTTGCCGTGGTGTTCACCGCAGACACGCACGTCCCCAGGCGTGCGCGTGACCTGCCTCGTCCACTGTGGGCCGCGATCGACGCCGCGGACGTCGTCGTGCACGCCGGTGACTGGGTGGACGTCGCGCTGCTGGACCGCTTCGAGGAGCGTGCCCGCCGGCTGGTCGCCGTCCACGGCAACAACGACCACGGGGCGCTGCGCGAGCGGCTGCCCGAGGTCGCCCGCGCGGAGATCGAGGGCATCCGGCTGGCCGTGGTCCACGAGACGGGGGACAAGAAGGGCCGTGAGGCCCGCTGCGCCGCGCGCTTCCCCGACACCGACCTGCTGGTGTTCGGGCACAGCCACATCCCCTGGGACACCACGGCCGGCACCGGTCTGCGCCTGGTGAACCCCGGCTCGCCGACCGACCGGCGCCGGCAGCCGTTCTGCACCTTCGTCACCGCGGTGGCCGACGACGGCGTGCTGCGCGACGTGACCTTCCACCCGGTCGCGAGGTGACGGCGGCCGTCGCCGGGACCCACGAGCTCGCCCGCTGGCGCCACCTCGGGGTCGGCCTCGTCGGGCTGGTGGCCGCGTGCGCCGTCCAGAACGGGCTGCCCTTCCTCACCGTGGCGCTGCGCGCCGAGGGGCTCTCGCTGGCGGCGATCGGCCTGCTGGTCAGCGCACCCACGGCCGGCCTGGTGCTCAGCCTGCTGGCGTGGGGCGCCGCGGCCGACCGGTACGGCGAGCGGCTGGTGCTCGGCGCCGGGCTCGGCATCGCCGCGGCCGCCCTGACCGGCGCCGCGCTCGCTGACACGCCGCCGGCCACGGGCCTGTGGCTGCTGCTCGCCGGTGCGGGCAGCGCGTCGGTGCACGCGGCCAGCGGGCGGCTGGTGCTCGGCTGGTTCCCCGCCTCGCAGCGGGGCCTGGCCATGGGGATCCGGCAGGCCGGGCAGCCGATCGGCGTCGGGGTGGCGGCGTTCGCGCTGCCGCGGCTGGCTGACGACGGCACGGGGACGGCGTTCGCCGCACTGGCCGCCGGGTGCGCGGTCACCGCCGTCCTGGTCGGGGTCCTGGTGCGCGACCCGGCGCGGCCGCCGACGCCCGCGGGCGCGCCCCCGGCCGCCTCGCCCTACCGCTCGCCGGTGCTGTGGCGGGTGCACGCGGCCAGCACGCTGCTCGTCGTCCCGCAGTTCGTCGTCGCCGCCTTCGGCTTCGACTTCCTGGTGCGCGCGGCCGGCTGGTCCGTCGGTGCGGCCGGCACGCTGCTGGCGGTCACCCAGCTCGGCGGGGCCGCCGCCCGGCTCGGCGCAGGAGCCTGGTCCGACCGCGCGGGCAGCCGGGTGGGCCCGCTGCGGCTGGTCGCGGTCGCGGTCACCGCCGTCGTCGGGGTGCTGGCCGTCGTCGCCGCCCTGACCCCGGACGTCCTCGCCCCGGCCGTCATCGCCGCCGCGGTCGTCCTCGCCGCCATCGCCACCGTGAGCCCGAACGGCATCGCCTTCACGTCGGTCGCCGAGCAGGCCGGCAGCGCCTGGGCCGGACGGGCGTTGGGCGCCCACAACACCGTGCAGAACGTCTCCGCCGCCCTCACCGTGCCGCTGGCCGCGCTGCTCGTCGAGAGCGGGCCCGGCTACCCGGCGGCCTTCGCGGCCGGCGCGGTCGCGGCCGCGCTGGCCGTCGGCGTCGTGCCGGGGCGGGCGGTCGAGGCGGCGTCGCGCGGGGCTCCTCCGGCGGTCGGGGCCGCCGCCGGCCGGTGAGCCCCCGCCGTCCCTGGCCCGCCGCCGCGGTGCGGCTGCTGGCCTGCCCCGTCTGCGGTGAGCCGCTGGCCGCCCGGCCGGACGACGCCGGACTGCGCTGTCCGGCCGGGCACTCCTTCGACCGGGCACGGCAGGGGCACGTCACGCTGTTGCCGCCCGGGCACGTCCCGCCGTCCGGCGACTCCGCGGCGATGGTCGCCGACCGGGTCGCCTTCCTCGCCGCCGGCCACTACGCCGGCGTGACCCGCGCGCTGGGGGACGCCGTCGCCGCGGGGGACGACGCCCCACCCGGCGCGCTGCTCGACCTCGGCGGGGGCACCGGGCAACACCTGGCCGGCGTCCTCGACCGGCTGCCCGGCGCGGTCGGCGTTCTCCTCGACTCCTCGCGGTACGCCGCCCGGCGCGCGGCCGGCGCCCACCCGCGGGCGCTGGCGGTCGTCGGCGACGCCTGGGCCCGGCTGCCGGTCCGCACGGCCGCTGTCGACCGGGTGCTGGTCGTCTTCGCCCCGCGCAACGGCGCGGAGATCGCGCGGGTGCTGCGGCCGGGCGGGCGGCTGGTCGTCGTCACCCCGGCCGCCGACCACCTGGGCGAGCTGGTCGGCCCGCTCGGGCTGCTGCAGGTCGACCCCGACAAGGCCCGCCGTCTCGCCGCGACGCTCGGGCCGCACCTGCGCCCGGGAGCTGCGACCGGTCACCGGGAGC
>DASQNB010000761.1:0-4171 GCA_035645175.1 Geodermatophilus sp. | reverse complement strand
CCGGGTCGGCGGTCTCGTCGGCGAGGATCGCCACCTCGGTCGGGCCGGCCTCGGAGTCGATGCCGATGAGGCCGCGCAGCAGCCGCTTGGCCGCCGTCACGTAGATGTTCCCCGGGCCGGTGACCATGTCGACCGGCTCGCAGGAGCCCGCGCCGTAGCCGAAGACGGCGATGGCCTGCGCCCCGCCGACGGCGTAGACCTCGGTGACGCCGAGCAGCGCGCACGCGGCCAGGACGCCGGGGTCGGGCAGGCCGCCGTGGTCACGCTGCGGCGGGGAGGCGACCGCGATCGACTCGACCCCGGCGATCTGCGCGGGGACGACGTTCATCACGACGCTGGACAGCAGCGGCGCCAGCCCGCCGGGCACGTAGAGGCCGACGCGGCGGACCGGCAGCCAGCGCTCGGTGACCGTGCCCCCGGGGACGACCTCGGTGGTGACGTCGGTGCGGCGCTGGTCGGTGTGCACCCGCCGGACGCGGACGATGGCCTCCTCGAGCGCGGCGCGGACGGCGGGGTCGATGCCGGCGAGCGCGCCGTCGATCGCCTCCCGCGGGACGGCGAAGTCCTCGAGGTCGACGCCGTCGAGGCGGGCGGTGATCTCCCGGACGGCCTGGGCGCCTCGCACCCGGACGTCCTCGCAGAGCGGCCGGACCGTGGCCAGCACCGAGTCGATGTCGGTGGCGGCGCGGGGCAGCAGGCCGGCGAGCTCACGCACCCCCGGCAGGATGGATCCACGCAGGTCGATGCGGGCGAGCACGGGCGGACCTCCGGTGCGGCGACGGAACACCCCAGGGTAGCCGCCGGCCCCGCGTGGACCGGCGTGCTGTCCGGTCCGGGGACCGCCGCCGCCCGTAGGCTCGCCTGCCGTGGACGTCATCCCGCTCTTCCCGCTGGGGACGCCGCTGTTCCCCGGGGTGGTCCTGCCGCTGCACGTGTTCGAGCTGCGGTACCGGCGGCTGGTGCGCGACCTGCTCGAGCAGCCGGAGGGCACCGCCCGCTGCTTCGGCGTGGTCGCCATCCGGCAGGGGTGGGAGGTCGAGGACGTCGCTCCGACCGAGGCTCTCTACGACGTCGGCTGCACCGCACGGATGCAGACCGTGCGGCCCCAGCCCGACGGGGGGTTCCGTGTCATCGCCGTCGGCACGGACCGCTTCCGGCTGCTCGAGGTCGTCGTCGGGGACGACCCGCCCTACCTGCAGGCCCAGGTCGAGTGGCTGGCGGAGGAGGAGGCCGCCGAGGAGGCTGCCGGCGACCACGACGGGCTGACCGCACCCGGCGGGTGGCCGGGCGACGGCGCGCACGACGACCTGGTGTCGGAGGTGGCGCGCGGTTCGATGGAGGTGCTGGTGCACGGGGTGGGCGACCTCTTCACCCGCTACGTCACCGCGGTGACCACGCTGACCGGGGACGTCGACGGCGAGGAGCCCGACACCGCCGACCTGCTCGACGCCGTCTCCGGCGACCCGCGCGCGCTGTCCTACCTGGTGGCGTCGGCCGCGCTGCTGACCACCGAGGACCGGCAGACGCTGCTCGCCGAGTCCGCCACGCGCCGGCGGCTGCAGACCGAGTCGCGGCTGCTGCGCCGCGAGCTGACGCTGCTGGAGACCCTCGGCGCGGTGCCCGCACCACTGCAGCGCTTCGCCGGCCCGCACAGCGTCAACTAGGAGACCCCGTCCTCCTCACCGCTCGCAGGCTCGCGGCGAGCCTCTGGACGGGGCCGCCGTCCTACCCTCCCTTCGCAGGCTCGGGACGGGGCCCTGGACGGGGCCCGGGTCCCTGGACGGAGCCGTCCCCGGCAGCAGCCGTCCCCGCGGGCAGCGCGTCACCGGCGGGCGGCGCGGCCGGTGCGGGGGTGGGCCGGTCGAGGTCCTCGGCGGCGGTGAGCAGGGTGGACACCACGTAGACCAGGACGGCGAGGAACGGGGCGACCGCGAGCGCCGCCCTCGAGGTCAGCCGCAGCGGGGTGATCACCTGGGTGCCGACGGCGGTCAGCTCGGCCGGTGAGGGGCCGGCGCCCAGCAGCTCGCCGAGCTGCCAGGCGAGGAGGGAGGCCAGCGCCGTCCCCGCGGCCAAGGCGAGCACGGTGCCGACCCCGCGGCGACGGCGCAGCCGCCAGGCCACGAGCCCGGCCACCAGCCCGAGACCGGCGAGCAGGAGGGTGTAGACGCCGTCGTCGGCGATCAGCAGCTCCTCCGAGGGGCGCCCGACCGGGACCGGGCCCTCCTCGGCGACCTCGAAGGTGGCCCGCGGCGCCAGCGCCCACCACAGCAGCCCGGCCGGGACCCCGGCGAGCACGAGCACCCCGGCCAGCACCAGCGAGCCGCGCAGGTCGGCGCGCAGCTCGGCACCGCCGGGCCACCGTTCCCCGGCGCCCCACCGGACGGGGCGGACGGGCGGCGGCCCGGCGGGAGCGGGTGCGGGGGTGCTGTCCACGGGTCCAGTCAACCTCGCCGGGCTGCCCGTCTCATCCTCGGCGACCGGTCGGCCGCTCAGTGCGCTGCCCTGGGCCCCGTCCCAGCGGCCCCGTCCCGTGGCCCCCTGGCGTCGGCCTCCTCCAGGGCACCGCCCCGAGCTGGCGAGGGGTGGGGAGGAGGAGGTCCTTCGACGAAGGGCTCGGGGAGGGGGTCCTTCTAATGCGAAGGGTGGGGAGGACCGGGTCGTCAGTCACAGCAGCGCGACGCTGGTCGGCCCCAGCAGCGCCTTGATGTCACCCATGAGCGCGGTGCTGGGCCGGACCCGCAGGCCCTGGTCCAGCCGCAGCACGGTCTCCCGGCTGCCGTTGACCAGCTTCAGCTGCACCTCGGTGGTGCCGGGGTGGCTGCCGAGCACCTCGCGCAGCCGCTCGACGACCGGCGGGGTGCAGCGGGCGGCGGGCATGGAGACCAGCACCGGGCCGCGCGGGCCCTCGGTGAGCTCGGGGATGGTGACCTCGGCGCCGAAGAGCGAGGGCTGGTCGTCGCGGCGGCTGATCCGGCCCTTCACCACGACGATCTGGTCGCGGAGCACCTTGTCCGCCACCTGCTGCCAGGTCTTGGGGAAGAAGAGCACCTCGATGCCGGACTCGAGGTCCTCGAGGGTGGCGATGGCCCACGGGGCGCCCTGCTTGTTGGTGCGCGGGGCGACCGAGGTCAGGATGCCGGCGATGGTCACGTTGGCGCCGTCCTCCACGCCGCCGGCGTTGATCTCCGCGATCGGGGTGTCCGCGTGCGAGGTGAGCACGTGCTCGACGCCGTGCAGCGGGTGGTCGGACACGTAGAGGCCGAGCATGTCGCGCTCGAAGACCAGCCGTTCGGACTTCGACCAGTCCGCCGACGGGATGGCGATGTCCAGCGCCCCGCCGAACGGGTCCTCCCCCCCGCCGTCGCCACCGAAGCCGCCGAACAGGTCGAACTGCCCCTCTGCCTCCTTGCGCTTCAGCGCCATCGCCATCTCGACCGCGTTGGCGTGCACGCTGACCAGGCCCTGCCGGGAGTGGCCCAGGGAGTCGAACGCGCCGGCCTTGCAGAGGGACTCGATGACCTTCTTGTTGCAGACCAGCGAGTCGACCTTGCGCAGGAAGTCGGCGAAGTCGCGGAACGCGCCCTGTTCCTCGCGGGCCCGCACGACCCCGTCGACGACGTTGCGGCCGACGTTGCGGATCGAGGCCAGCCCGAAGCGGATGTCGGTGCCGACGGCGGTGAAGTCGGCCGACGACTCGTTGACGTCGGGCGGGAGCACCTTGATGCCCATGCGGCGGCACTCGGCCAGGTAGATCGGCCGCTTGTCCTTGTCGTCGCCGACGCTGGTGAGCAGGGCGGCCATGTACTCGGCCGGGTAGTTCGCCTTGAGGTAGGCCGTCCAGTAGGAGATCAGCCCGTACGCCGCGGAGTGCGCCTTGTTGAAGGCGTAGTCGGCGAAGGGGACCAGGATGTCCCACAGCGTCTTGACCGCCGCGGGCGAGAACCCGTTGGCCTTCATGCCGGCCTCGAAGCCGACGTACTCGGCGTCCAGGACCGACTTCTTCTTCTTGCCCATCGCGCGACGCAGCAGATCGGCCTTGCCGAGGGAGTACCCGGCGACCTTCTGCGCGATCGCCATGACCTGCTCCTGGTAGACGATCAGGCCGTAGGTCGTGCCGAGGATGTCCTCCAGCGGCTCGGCCAGCTCCGGGTGGATCGGCGTGATCTCCTGC
>DASQNB010000760.1:0-7819 GCA_035645175.1 Geodermatophilus sp. | reverse complement strand
CAGCGGGTGGCGGCCTTCCCCGGCTTCGGCGGGTTCGCCGAGGTGGCGGCCGTCGACCCCGGCTTCGTCTTCCCCCTGCCCGACGGCGTGACCCTCGAGCAGGGCGCGGCGCTGCCGATGAACTACCTGACCATGCACTTCGCGCTGGCCCGCCGCGGCCGGCTGCAGGCCGGCGAGACGGTGCTGGTGCACGGCGCCGCCGGCGGCCTGGGGACCGCGGGCATCCAGCTGGCCAAGGCGTACGGCGCGCGCGTGCTCGCGGTGGTGTCCAGCGAGGCCAAGAGCGCGGCGGCCCGGGCGGCCGGCGCCGACGAGGTCGTCCTCGCCGACGGCTTCCGCGAGCGGGTCAAGGAGCTGACCGGTGGCCGTGGCGTCGACGTGGTCGCCGACCCGGTGGGCGGGGACCGGTTCACCGACTCGCTGCGCAGCCTGGCCCGCGAGGGCCGGCTGCTGGTGCTGGGCTTCACCGGCGGTGAGATCCCCACGGTCAGGGTCAACCGGCTGCTGCTGAACAACGTCTCGGTCGTCGGCGTCGGGTGGGGCGCCTTCTGGTCCGGCGACCCCGGCTACGTGCGGGAGCAGTGGCGCGACCTGCAGCCGCTGCTCGAGCGGGGCGCCCTGGACCCGGTCCTCGGCTCGGTGCACGACCTGGCCGACGCCGCGGCGGCGGTCGCCGAGCTCGACGAGCGGCGCGCGACCGGCAAGGTGCTGCTCCGCGTCCGCACCTGACCGGCCGTGAGGCCACCCGGGATGGCCCTCTGCAGGTAGAAGGACTCCCCTCCCCGAGCCCTTCGCACGCTCAGGGCACGCCCGGAGGGTGCCCGGCGCGAGCCCGCGAGCCGGAGGCAGCAGCGGCCGCCCTTCAGGTCGCCGTCCCCCGCCAGCGCAGCACCTCCAGCGCCGCGGCGACGCCGACGACGTTCTCGGCCAGCGGGCGCGGCAGCAGCTCGTCGGCGCGGGCCAGCCGGCGCAGCACCGTGTTGCGGTGGGTGTAGAGCCGCTGCGCGGTGCGCGAGGTGCTGCCCAGCTCGCGCACGTAGGTGAGCACCGCCTGCTGCGTGTCGGCGTCGGCGTGCAGCAGGTCGCCGAGGGTGTCGGTGAGGAACTCGTCGGCGAGCGTCGGCTCCCCGGTGAGCAGCGCGACCAGCTGCACGTCCTCGTAGCGGGCCACCTGCTGGGGCGAGGTCAGCCGGGCGAGCATCCGCTGGGTGGTGGCGGCGTCGAGGTGGCTGCGGCGGAAGCCGTCGACGTCCCGGCCGGGGCGGCCCACGGCCACCCGGACGTGGGGGTTGGCGGCTAGGGAGGCGGCGAGCTGCCCCGCGTGCGGCGCCGTGGCCACGGGCAGCCAGACCCACAGCGCGGCGGCGCCGGCCACGACGGTCAGCCGGTGCGCCGCGCCGCTGGCCCGGACGACGGCCTCGGCGGCGGCCTCCAGCTGTTCGGACGCCGCCCCGGACCCGCTCCACACGACCGCGGCGGTGTGCGGGCCGGCCAGGCCGTAGCCGAGCTGGGCCTCGGCGCGGGCCCGGGCGATCGGGGCGCCCTCCAGCAGCAGGGTGACCGCGGCCCGGCGCTCGGCGTGCGTGCCGCGGGTGAGCTCGGCGCGCTCGGCGGCCATCCGCTCGGACACCGCGGCGACGGTGTCCTCGATGAAGGTGGCGATGGACAGCGCCGAGACGTCGAGCAGCGCGCGCAGCTCCGCGGGGTCGGCGGTCAGCTCGAAGCAGATCCGCATCCACCGCCGCCACGCCACGCCCTGCGCGGCGCGGTAGGCGTCCAGCGCCGACTCGTCCAGGCCGCGCCGCACCAGGTCGCGTGCCGCCTCCAGCATCTCGGTCCCGGTGTTGGCGGGCACCCGGCGGCCGGGGTGCTGCACGTTGGCCGCCGCCCAGTGCAGCAGGTTGGCCAGGTTGACCCGCCGGGTCGCCGCGGCGAGCACCGGGTCCTCGGCGACCGGGCGCATCCGCGACCCGCCGAGCGCGGCGGCGTGCAGCTCCTCGACCCAGTCGTCGCGCGGGTCGAGCGCGACCTCGGCGCCCCGCCGGAACAGCTCCCGGGTCCGCGGGGAGACCACCGGCCACCGGACGTCGGTTGCAGCACCGTGCACCACCGGCCGAGCATCGCGGTGCCCCGTGCGCTGGCGCAAGGCGGCGGGGACCACGGACAGTCGTAGTCAGTCGTACGAGCGGACGGCGCCCACGAGCCACCACGGAGCGAGATGACCACCACGCACACGCCGGTCGAGCACCTCGACGTGCTGATCGTCGGGGCCGGGATCTCCGGCATCGGCGCCGGGCGGTACCTGACCACGGAGCTGCCGCACAAGAGCTTCGCGATCCTGGAGGCGCGCGCCACGTCCGGCGGCACGTGGGACCTCTTCCGCTACCCCGGCATCCGGTCGGACTCCGACCTGCACACCTTCGGCTACGAGTTCAAGCCGTGGCGGGACGAGCAGTCGATCGCCGACGCGCCGCGGATCCTCACCTACCTCCGCGAGACGATCACCGAGAACGGCCTCGACGAGCGGATCCGCCACTCGCACAGGGTGCTCTCCGCCGCCTGGTCCACGCCCGAGGCCCGCTGGCTGGTCGACGTCGAGCGGATCGACACCGGCGAGCGGCTGCAGCTGTCGGCGGGCTGGCTGTTCTGCGCCGGCGGCTACTACCGCTACGACGAGGGCTTCACCCCGCACTTCGAGGGCCGCGAGCGCTTCCGCGGCCCGATCGTGCATCCGCAGCACTGGCCCGAGGACCTCGACCACGCTGGCAAGCGGGTGCTGGTGATCGGCAGCGGCGCCACCGCGGTGACGCTGGTGCCCGCGCTGGCGGAGACCGCCGGCCACGTGACGATGCTGCAGCGGACGCCGTCCTACGTGATGCCCGTGCCGCGCAACGACGTCGTCGCCGACAAGCTGCGCGCCTGGTTCGGCGAGGAGCGCGGGTTCGCGCTCACCCGGCGCAAGAACATCGCCCGCGGCATCGGGATCTGGAAGTTCTGCCAGAGGTACCCCAAGGCGGCGCGGAAGCTGATCCGCTGGGTCAACGCCAAGCAGCTGCCGGAGGGCTATCCGGTGGACGAGCACTTCAACCCGCCCTACGACCCGTGGGACCAGCGACTGTGCGCCGTCCCGGACGGCGACCTGTTCCGCGCCATCCGGAACGGGACGGCGGACGTCGTCACCGACCGGATCGCGACCTTCACCGGGAACGGCGTGCTGCTGGAGTCCGGCCGGGAGCTGGCGGCCGACGTCATCGTCACCGCCACCGGCCTCAACGTGCAGGCGATCGGGGGCATCTCGCTGACCGTCGACGGCGAGCCGGTGCACCTGCCCGACACGGTCGCCTACAAGGGGATGATGCTGTCCGGCGTCCCCAACTTCGTGCTCGCCATCGGCTACACGAACTCGTCCTGGACGCTGAAGATCGGCCTGCTCTGCGAGCACTTCTGCCGGCTGCTGGCGCACATGGACGCGCACGGGTACGACGTCGCCCGGCCCGAGCCGAGCGACCAGGACATGCCGACCCGGCCGTTCCTCGACTTCGCCGCCGGCTACATCCAGCGCGCGGTCGACCAGCTGCCCCGCCAGGGCGACCGGATGCCGTGGCTGACCTCGACGAGCTACTCCTCCGACGTCAAGCTGCTGCGCGCCGACAGCGTCACCGACCCCGAGCTGCACCTGTCCCGCGCCGCCGACCGCGTGGCGGTGACCGCGTGACGGCGGTCGAGCAGGACGTGGAGCGGTTCGTCGACCTGCCCGCCGGCCCGCAGATCTGCTACCGCACCGACGGGCCGGACGACGGGACGCCGCTGCCGCTGATCGCCGGGCTCGGCCTGGACCTGACCTCCTGGCCGCGGCGGATGGTCGACGGCTTCGTCGAGCTCACCACCGACCTCGCCCGGAGCGCGGGCGCCCACCTGGCAGGAGACCCCCGATGAGCAGCGTGCGCAGCAAGGTCGCCGTCGTCACCGGCGCCGGCTCCGGCATCGGCCGGGCGCTGGCCCTCGAGCTGGCCCGGCGCGGGGCGCGGCTGGCGGTGTCCGACGTCGACGAGCCGGCCCTGGGCGAGACCGCCGACCGTGCGAAGGCGCTGGGGGCGCAGGTGCACGCCACCCGGCTGGACGTCAGCGACCGCGCGGCCGTCGAGGCGTACGCGGGCACGGTGGCGGAGCACTTCGGCGTCGTCCACCAGGTCTACAACAACGCCGGGGTCGCCGGCGGCGGCGCGGTGCTGGACACCGACTGGGCCGAGTACGACCGCGTCCTGTCGGTCAACCTGTTCGGCGTCCTGCACGGCACCAAGGCGTTCCTGCCGCACCTGGTCGCCTCCGGCGACGGGCACGTGGTCAACGTGTCCAGCCTCAACGGGATCATGGGCCAGGGCCGCAGCACCGCGTACTGCGCGAGCAAGTTCGCCGTCCGCGGGTTCACCGAGAGCCTGCGCGCGGAGATGCTGGCGGCCGGGCACCCGGTGCAGGTCAGCGTGGTCCACCCGGGCGGGGTGCGCACCAACATCGCGACGGCGGCCCTCGAGCACGCCCGCGCCCAGGGCGCCCCGCTGACCCCGGCCGACGAGGCCCGGCACCGCGCCTACGACGAGAAGCTGCTCCGGATGCCGCCCGAGCAGGCCGCGCGGATCGTCGTCGACGGCGTGGAGGCCGGCCGGCCCCGCATCCTCGTCGGCAACGACGCCAGGGCCGTGGACCTGCTGGTCCGGCTCGCGCCCCGGCTGTACCCGGTGCTGGTCGCCCGCGCCGAGCGCCGCTTCACCGGCAGCTCCTGACCGGCCCGTCCGGCCCGGCCCCGAGGGAGCCGGGCCGGACCGGTCAGGGCCGCCCCACGTCCGGCAGCCGGGACACGTCGGCCCCGCCCCCCGCCGACGGGTACCGGTCGAAGGCGGCGAGGTCGGCCAGCTGGAGGGTCCGGGCGACGTCGCTCGGCGAGACGACGCCGACCACCCGGCCGCCGTCGAGGACGACCGCGCGACCGTCACTGCACCCCTCCAGGCGCGGCAGCAGGTCGGTCAGCGGCTCGCCCGGCCGGGCGACCGGGATCTCCGGCAGCGGGCAGGCGATGTCGCGGAGCCGCGTCGTGGCCCGGGCCGCCGGCGGCACCGAGCGCAGCCGGTTGAGCGTCACGAGGCCGACCAGTGCGCCGGAGGGGTCGATGAGCGGATAGGTGCTGAAGCGCCGCACCAGGGCGACCTCGTGCAGGAAGCGCTCGACGGTCAGGTCGGGGTCGGCGACCAGTGCGGGGCTGCTCATGACCGCGCCAACGGCCAGCCCGCCCACGCGGCCGGACACCCGCGCGTGCTGCTCCTCGGCCGTTGCCGCGTTCACCACGAACAGCCCGACGAGCGCGAGCCACAGCCCGCCGAACCCGCGGCCGGTGACCAGCTGCAGGAAGCCCAGGGCGATCAGGGCGAACCCGAAGACCCGCCCAGCCCGCGCCGCGGTCACCGCCGAGGACCACGCGTCGCCGCGGATGCGCCAGAGGAGAGCGCGCAGCAGCCGCCCGCCGTCGAGCGGGGCGGCCGGGACGAGGTTGAAGACGGCGAGCGCCACGTTGATGCCGGCGAGGTACTCCAGGACGGCCACCGGCAGGCCGTCGGCCCCCGCGAGCCGCGCCAGGACGGCGCCGGCGCCGAGGAGCACGCCGAGGACGAGGCTGGTGAGCGGGCCGACGCCGGCGATGCGGAACTCCGCCCCGGGCGTGCGTGCCCCTCCCCTCAGCCGGGCCACACCCCCCAGCAGCCACAGGGTGATGCCCTCCACCTCGACCCCGTTGCGCCGGGCCACCAGTGCGTGGGCCAGCTCGTGGGCCAGCAGCGAGGCGAGGAAGGCCACCGCGGCGCCCACCCCTGCCGCGACGTACGCGGCGGCGCCACGCCCGGGCAGCACGAGGGGGAACCGGCCGAACGCCAGTCCCCCGGCGATGATCAGGACGATGACCAGGACGCTGGCGTTCACGCCGACGCGGATGCCGGCGATCCGGCCCAGGCTGAAGGTCTCGCTCACGTTCCTCCCCCTAGGGACGGCACTGCAGGACGCCGCCGGCTCACTGCGTCGCCCGGTCGACCAGGCGGAGGACCGCCTCGGCCACCACGTCGGGACGGTCCACCGGGACGAAGTGGTTCGCGTCGTCCACCCAGGTCAGCCGGGCGTCCGGGATGTCCCGCGCCAGCCGCTCCCCGTAGCGCGGCTTCATCTGGTGGTCCCGGCGGCCCCACACCACCTCGGCGGGCACCTGCAGCCGGGGCAGGAACGGCGCCACCGTCTGGGTGTAGACCGAGTCGAGGGACCGCAGGTGCCGGCCCAGCAGGCGCGGGCCCTCCGGCCGGCGCCACGGCTCGAGGAAGCGGTCGAGGAACGGGGCCGCGCGCTCCTGGTGTGCGAAGAGGGTGCGCACGCCGGGACCGAGCGCGGTGGCGAGGACGTCGGGGGGCAGGCGCTCGAGCACCGGCCAGGCGGCCTTCATCGCACGCACCATGGGCACCGGCCATCCGTCGTAGCAGACGCCGTTGACGATCCCCAGGCCGGCAACCCGGTCGCTCGCGGTGACGGCGAGGATCTGCGCGACGCCGCCGCCGAGGTCGTGCCCCACGACGACGACACGGTCCAGGCCCAGCGTGTCGAGCAGCCCCAGGAGCACCGACGCCTGGGAGGCGAGGTCCACCGGCTGGTCCCCCGGGGCCGGGGAGTCGCCGTAGCCCAGCATGTCCACCGCCAGCACCCGCGCCCGCCGCGACACCACGGGGACGACGTCGGCCCAGAGGCGGTGGTTGGTGGGGATGCCGTGGACGAGCAGGACCGGAGGCCCGGTGTCCCCGGCCGACCAGACGTTCACCCGGTGCCCGGCCACGGCCACCAGGTCGGTCGTGCCGATGGGCAGGTCCATGGGGACGCAGGTGCCCTGCCCGTCGTGCGGTGACACGTGGCCGAGCGCCGTGACAGGCTGCGGCGACCCACCCCACGAACAGGAGGAACGATGGCCTTCCGCGGCATGATGGCGCGCCTGGGCTCCGGCGGCGCCGGTGTCGAGACCGTGCTGGACCGGCCGGACACGACCCCGGGCGGGTCGGTGACCGGCACCGTCCACGTCACCGGCGGCAAGGTCCCCCAGGACGTCACCGAGGTCCGCGTCGCGCTGCAGGCCACCGTGGAGGTGGAGAGCGGCGACAGCTCCTGGCGCGAGGAGGTCACCTTCGGCACCGTCGCGGTCGCCGGGGCAGCGCGGATCGAGCCCGGCGCGCAGCACGCGCTGCCCTTCAGCCTGCCGGTGCCGTGGCAGTGCCCGATCACCGCGATCGACGGCTGGCAGCTGCGCGGCATGCGCGTCGGCCTGCGCACGCGGCTGGACATCGCGGGCTCGGTCGACCCCGGCGACCTCGACCCGGTGACCGTGCTGCCGCTGCCGGTGCAGCGCACGGTGCTGCACGCGCTGGACGGCCTGGGCTTCGCCTTCCGCGGCGCCGACGTGGAGAAGGGCCGCATCCGCGGCAGCGAGCTGCCCTTCTACCAGGAGGTCGAGTTCACCCCGCCGTACAGCCTGCGCGGCCGGGTCAACGAGCTGGAGGTCACCTTCCTCGCCGACCCGCAGGGCGTGGACGTCGTCCTGGAGGTCGACCGGCGCGGCGGGCTGCTCAGCGAGGGCCGCGACGTCGGCGGCCGGCTGCGGCTGGCGCACACCGACACCGACGTCCGCGCCGTCGCCGCACAGCTGGACGCCGCCGTCCGGCAGCTGGGCGCCCGCCGCGGCTGGTTCTAACGCCGGAGCGCCCGCCGCGGTCGGTCGCGCCCGCGGCGGGCGCCCAGCAGGACC
>DASQNB010000759.1:0-4347 GCA_035645175.1 Geodermatophilus sp. | reverse complement strand
CTGCCCGGCCGGGCCACCCGCGAGCCGGTGTTCGGGCTGCCGGCGAAGTGGGTGCCGGTCGAGCTGCAGCGGCAGGCCGAGATGGCCGGCGCCACCGTCGTCGACCGCTCCTCGGTCATCACCACGCACCTGGCCGAGGTCGTCCGGCAGAACGCCGCCGACCTGCTCGGCCGGGAGGACGTCGGGCTGCTGGTCGAGATGGTCAAGCGCAGCCACCCGGTCGTGGTCGAGGAGCTCACCCCCACGCTGCTCACGCTGGGCGAGATCCAGCGGGTGCTGCACGGGCTGCTCGCCGAGAACGTCTCCATCCGCGACCTGGTGCGCATCTTCGAGGCGCTCTCGGTGCGGGCGAAGACGTCCACCGACGTCGACGGCCTGGTCGAGGCCGCCCGGACGGCGCTCGGGTCGGCGATCAGCCACCCCTACGTCACGCCCGACGAGCGGCTGCACGTCATGACCCTCGACCCGGCGTTCGAGCAGCGCCTGCTCGAGGCCGTGCGGCAGAGCGAGGGCGGTCAGGTCCTCGCCCTGGACGCCGGCACGGTCGACGCGCTGGTCAACGGCTGCACCGGCCTGCTGACCGACGCCGAGCGGCTGGGCCTGGCCCCCGTGCTGGTGTGCTCCCCGCAGGTCCGGGCCGCGCTGTCCCGCCTGATGCGTCAGATCCTCCCCCGCCTGCCGGTGATCTCCTACACGGAGGTCTCGCGCACGGCCCAGATCGAGTCACTGGGAGTGGTGAACGGTGCCGTTGCCGTCCGTTGAGGCCGCCAGCCGCGAGGGCGCCATCGCCGCCGCGCGGGAGCGGTACGGCTCGTCCGTCCGCATCGTCGGCATCCGCCGGGTCCGCACCGGCGGGGTGATGGGCTTCTTCACCACCGAGCGCTTCGTCGCCGAGGTGGAGGAGGCCGCCCCGGCCCCCGTCGTCGAGCGGCGCCCGGCGTCGAAGGCCGAGTCGATGGCCCGCATCGAGGCCGCGCTGCGCCGCGACCCGGTGCTGCCCGACCCGGTCGACGAGGTCGCCGACCTGCTCGGCGGCGGCTCCGACCAGCCCGCCGTGGGGCTGTACTCCCGCTCGTCCGCGCCGCGCGCGTCCCGGCCGGCCGCCGCGCGGGGCTCCCGCACCGCGGCCGTTCCGGCTGCCGCTGCCCCTGCGCCCGCCCCGGCCCCGGCCCCGGCCCCGGCCCCGGCCCAGGTTCCCGCGGCCGACGCCGCGCTGCCGCCGTCGCCGTTCACCGCCGCGCTGGCGCAGATGGTGGCCCGGGACCTCGACGTGCGCGAGGCCGTGGACGAGGCGATCGCCGCGGTGTCGGGCGCCGCACCGGCCCCGGCCGTGACGTCCGCTGCCGCACCGGCCCCGGCCGCGCCCACCCCCGCTCCGGCTCCCACCCCCCCTCCGGCCGCCGCGCCGGCTCCGGTGTGGGAGGCCGAGCTGCCGCCGGCCGCCGTCCCGTCGGCGCCGCCCGTCGTGCCGCAGCCGGCTCCCGCTCCGCAGCCGGTCGCTGCCGCCGTCCCCCCGGCGCCGGAGCCGGCCCCCGTGCCCGAGTGGGTGCACGAGCCCGACTTCAGCACCGGCCCGATCACCTCCCGCGAGGAGGCGATCGCCGAGGTGCTGCGTGCGGCTCTGGCGCACGACACGTCGGAGGCCGCGCTCACCCAGCTGCTGCGCGGCGTCCTCGCCGGTGCCGCACCGGCCGAGCACGAGGCCGCGGAGTCCGACGCCTGGGGCGAGGCTCTCACCGAGGCCCACACCGCCGAGATCCCGGTGTGGGTCGACGCGACCGCCGAGGCCGACGAGTGGGAGGTGGAGGCCGACGTCCTCGCCCCCACCGCCAGTGACCCGGCTCCGCTGCCCGCCGACGCCACCACGGTCCTGCCGCCGCTGTCGCTGCTGCCCCCGCCGGCCCCGGGCACCGCGCTGGCCGTGCCGCCGCTGCTGGGCCGGCCGCCGGTGCCGCCGGCGACCGGCCGCGCCCCGGGGCAGTCGGTCGCCCGCACGTCGCCGCCCACCGCGGAGGCCCGGCTGGCCACCGTGACCCGGCTGCCCGTCGACAAGCGCGCCGCCGCCTGGCGCCGCTCCGCCCCGATGCTGGTGCCGTCGGTCCGCGGGCGGTCGACGTCCGGTGCACCCAGCGGCCCGCTGCCCGGCCCGGCCGAGGACACCCTCATCTGCGAGCTCCTGGAGCTCGGCGTGCCGGAGCGGCTGCTCGGCGAGGGCTTCGCCGTCGAGGTCGCCCGGCTCGGCGCCTACGCCGCGCTGACCCGTGCGCTGGCTGCGGGCCTCCCGGCCGCTCCGGCGCTGCCCTCCGGGGCCGGCGAGGTGCTGCTCGTCGTCGGGCCCGGCGTCGAGACCCTCGCCGCCGCCCGTTCGCTGGCCGCCTCGTTGCGGCTGGACGGCGAGCAGCTGCAGTGGGCCTCCCGCGGCGACCTGGCCGCCCTGGCTCCGCGCGGCAACCGGATCACCAGCATCGACACCGCGGTCGAGCGCAAGCAGGAGGCCGACCGGTCGAGCGCGCTGACGATCGTGGCGGTCGACGTCCCGTTGCGCGCCGGCGGCGGCGCCTGGCTGGAGCAGATGGTCGCGGTCTTCGCGCCGGTGGGCGTGTGGGCGGTCGTCGAGGCCACCCGCAAGCCCGAGGACGTCGGCCCGTGGCTGGACGCGCTGCCCCGCGTGGACGCGCTGATGGTCCAGGACACCGACCTGACCGCCGACCCGGCCGCGGTGCTCGGCCGCACGACCACGCCCGTGGCCCTCCTCGACGGCGCGCGGGCGACCGCCCACCGCTGGGCCTCGCTGCTCTGTGAGCGGTTGGAGAGCTCCGGGGCATGAGCCCGCTGCGGTGGGACGTGCTGGCGGTGTCCTTCCTGCTGGCCCTGCCGGTGCTCGCCCTCGGCCTCCGTGGCGACCTGGGCGCCGAGGACGTCGTCACGCGGCTGCCGTGGTGCCTGGCGGCGGGCTGGGGTGCGGTCGCGCTGCTGCGCTGGGCCGCCACCCCACGCCCGCCGGCCGGCCCCTCCCCCGCCGACGAGGACCCCGACCCCGCTGCTCCTTGAGCTCGCCCGGCCGCTGGCCACGGCACTCCTGGGGCGTTCCTCGTGCTCCAGGGGTGCTGCAGGACTCCCCGAGCGCGAGAACCGCCCCAGGAGTGACGGATCAGGACGCTCGCGCGGCGCGCGCGAGGGCGCGACCCACCCGATCGCCCACGCGAGCCGGCACGTCCAGGTCACCCCAGGTCCACCGGACGACGCCCCACCCCTCGTCGCGCAACTCGTCCTCCCGACGTTTCTCCTCGAAGACCACGTCACCAGGGCTCTGCCCCGGTCGGAGCAGCCGGCCGTACTCGACCTGCCCGTCGAACTCCCCGACGACCCGCTGCCGCTCCCAGCCGGAGTCCGCCCGCCCGACCAGTCACCCACCGGCCGCCCGTACCTCCAGCTGCAGGGTCGACGGCATGAGGCCCAGCCGGTGCAGGGCCACCCGGCTCCGGCTCTCCCCGACGCTCTCGCTGCGGCCGTCGGCGAAGTCGATCGCCCGGGCAGCGGACCGGGTGCCCGGCGCCCCCTCGACCGCGGCGAGCGACTCCCGCAGTCCGACGAGGTCCACGAGACGGTCCCGCAGCGCCGCGTCGAGCAGGGCGACCGCGACCTCGAAGGGCTCGCACCGTGCCAGGTCCACGGCGGTCCGTGCCGCGCTGGTCACCGCCACCCCGCCGACCACGTCGACGTCGTCGTCCCGGAGCCGACCGACGTGCGTGACCAGGGTCGTCCCCGAGTCGTTCCACGCCGGCGGCCGGCGCGTGACGTGGACCCGGCCCAGAGGCACGCCCCACAGCGGCAGACCGTGCAGGACCGCCGCCGACTGGTGGCTGACGACAGCCGGCCGTCTCAGCCCGGGGAGGGTCGCCCGCACGAGCATCAGGTGTCGAGCCGTGACATCGACCGGGAGCTTCCCGTCGACGTAGGCGCCCCGCCGCAGTCGTTGCCACCGGCGGCGGCGGGTCAGTCGCCCCAGCTCGTCGTCCGACAGACCGTCTGCCACGGCCTGCCGCCGGAGCACCAGCCGGGCGGTCGAGTCGTTGCTCATGCCGCGACCGTCGCGGAGGCGGTGCGGGGCGCGGCGTGGCCGGGCGGATCCGTGGACAGCCGATGCCCCTGTGGACCACTGCTGGGGTGTTCCTCGCGCTACTGGAGTCCTGCAGGACCCCGGTAGCGCGAGGAACACCCCTGGAGCTCTGGGCGCCACGTCAGCGCGGGAGGTCCTCCAGCATCTCGGTGACCAGCGCGGCGATCGGCGAGCGCTCCGAGCGGGTCAGCGTCACGTGGGCGAAGAGCGGGTGCCCCTTGAGCTGC
>DASQNB010000758.1:0-2534 GCA_035645175.1 Geodermatophilus sp. | reverse complement strand
GTCGGTGATCGGCTCGCGCTCGACCCGGACCTCCTCGCGGGAGACCGGCACGGTCTCGGTCACGTTCTCGGTGACCACGTACTTGCGCAGCCGGGCGCGGCCGGCCTCCTCGGTGCGGGTGCCGACGTTGAGGCGCTCCTCGGAGCGGGTCATCGCGTTGTCCGTGGTCGGACCGGAGGTGTCACGGCCGACGACGCCGGGCTCGCCGGTGTGGTCGGTGCGCCCCGCCGTCCCGGCGACGCCGGCCATGCCAGCGGTCCCGGTGGTCGTGGTGGTGTCGGTAACGGTCGTGTCCGTCCCGTCGCCGAGGCCGTAGTAGCGGTAGAGCTCCTGCTCCTCCTGCGGCGACAGGTGCCCGTCGGTGTCGATCTTCGGGGCGTTCTTGATCTTCGCCTTGTCGTAGGGGAAGCGGAGCTGGTCGCCGGCGAGGTCGGCCTGCGCCAGCGGCACGAAGGTCTCCTTGGTGCCGAACAGGCCGGTCTGCACCGTGGCCCACTCGGGGCGGCCGGTCTCGTCGTCGAGGTAGACCTCGCCGACCTTGCCCAGCTTGTCGCCGTCGGCGTCGTAGGCGGTGGTGCCGATGATCTGGCTGATCTGCTGCTCGCTGATCATGCTGCTCCTGTCGGGTAGAGGGAGGGGCGCGGGTCCGCAGCCCCGTCCGGAGGCGCTCCGTCGTACAGGCGCCCGTCCTCTGGTGGTGTGCCCGTCTGCTTACGCGGTAAACGCCACTCGACGGAGTTGCATCCGCAAGGACAGGAGGGCGTACTCCGCCGTCCGGTCGGGGTACAACGGGGTGGAGGCGAGGGTGGGAGGCACACAGCGTGGCGGACGAAGCCGATCCCCCTGTCGATCTGCCGGCGGAGACGCCGGTCGGCGCCGGGGCGGTCCGCGTCAACTCGTTCAGGACGGGCCGGACCCCGCTCGACCGGCGGCGGGTGCTCACCGCGGCCATCGACTTCATCGACGAGCACGGGCTCGACGCGCTGACCATGCGCCGTCTGGGCGCCCACCTGGGCGTCGAGGGGATGGCGCTGTACCGGCACGTCACCGGTCGCGAGGACCTGCTCGACGGCGTCGTGGAGGTGGTCATCGACGCCCTCTACGGCGACCCGGAGGTGTACCTGGCGCCCCAGCACGGCTGGCAGGACTACCTGCAGCGGCTGGCGCACGGGGTCCGGCGGATGGCCATCGCCCACCCGGCGGTCTTCCCGCTGGTCGCCACCCGGCCGCCGGCCGCCCCGTGGGTCCGCCCGCCGCTGCGCAGCCTGCGGTGGCTGGAGTCCTTCCTCGACGCCCTGACCAGCCACGGGTTCAGTGACGGGGCCGCGGTCGCCGCGTACCGGGCGTACACCAGCTTCCTGCTCGGTCACCTGCTGCTCGAGGTCGCCCAGCGCGGGGTCCCGATCAGCCCGCTGGACGACCCGGACGCCTCACCGGTCGCCGAGGACCGGACGCTGGCCCAGTACCCGCACATCCGCCGGCTCGCCCCGCTGCTGGCCGAGGACGAGTCGGCCGCGGAGTTCGAGGAGTCGCTGGAGAACCTGCTCGAGCGCCTGCAGCGGGTCCTGCGCGAGTCCCGGCGTCCCGGCTCGACCATCTGAGGTCGGCGCTCAGGCCGCCACGACGTCGAACAGGTCGGCCACCCCCGTCAGGCGCAGCACCTGCAGCACCGTCCGCGAGGGGCTGCGCAGTTCGGGGCGCCCGCCGGCCCTACGGTGGGACTCGGTCTCGCGAACCAGCAGCGCCACCCCGGCGGAGTTCAGGAAGGCCGCGGCGGAGGCGTCCACCGCGACGACCGCGCCCTGCGGCACGCCGTCCGCCGCGGCCGAGGGCCGCTCGCGGTCCCACCGGGCCACGGTCGCGGAGTCGACCTCGCCCTGCAGGTGCAGCACGAGACCGCCGTCCCCGGGCTCCAGCCAGACGGCACCCGGCGGGTGGGGCGGTGCGGCGCTCGGGATCACGGGTCCTCCGGGTCGGGGTGGGAGCAGGCACCGCCGAGGCTGGGCCGATGGTCGTCTACAGGGTGAACGCGCGGCGGCGGGGGTGGTGAGGTCTCAGTCCGGTGCCGACGTCGGGCGGTCGTCCTCACCGGCGCCGAGGCGGTCGAGCTCGCCCCGTCCGGGAAGGCCCGGGCGCTGCTGGCCCGGCTGGCGCCGGCGTGGGCGCTCTGGCTGCCGCTGCGGGGTCGGGGACAGACCCTGGGGATGACGACCCTGCTGTACGCGGCCGCCGAGCCCCCTCGGCCGCCGACGTCGCCACCGCCCGGGACGTCGCCGACCGCGCCGGCCTGACCCTGGCCACGGCGCGGCTCCACGACCGCCAGCGCGAGCTGGCCGAGCAGCTGCAGCGCAGCCTGCTCACCGCGCCACCGCAGCCGGACCACTGCGAGATCGTCGTCCGCCACCTGCCCGCGACCGCGACGGCGGCCGTGGGCGGTGACTGGTACGACGCGTTCCTCCAGCGGGACGGCGCGACCACGCTGGTGATCGGGGACGTCGCCGGCCACGACAGCGTGGCCGCCGCGACCAGGGGCC
>DASQNB010000757.1:0-9812 GCA_035645175.1 Geodermatophilus sp. | reverse complement strand
GGGCCGAACATGCTGCTCGACGACGGCGGCGACGCCACGCTGCTGGTGCACCTGGGCACCCGCTTCGAGGCCGACGGCACCGTCCCGGACACCACCGACGCCGACTCCGAGGAGTACGGCGTCATCCTCGACGTCCTGCGCGGCACGCTGGCCGCCGACGCCGGCTACTGGACCCGCGTCGGCCAGGGCATCGCCGGCGTCACCGAGGAGACCACCACCGGCGTCATGCGCCTGTACGAGCTCGCCCGCGACGGCCGGCTGCTGTTCCCGGCGATCAACGTCAACGACTCGGTGACCAAGAGCAAGTTCGACAACCTCTACGGCTGCCGGCACTCGCTCATCGACGGCCTCAACCGCGCCACCGACGTGATGATCGGCGGCAAGGTGGCCGTGGTCTGCGGCTACGGCGACGTCGGCAAGGGCTGCGCGGAGTCGCTGCGCGGCCAGGGCGCCCGGGTCATCGTCACCGAGATCGACCCGATCAACGCCCTCCAGGCGGCGATGCACGGCTACGAGGTGACCACGCTGGACGAGGTCATCGGCAAGGCCGACATCATCATCACCGCGACCGGCAACAAGGACATCATCTCCGCCGAGCAGCTCGGCCGGACCAAGCACCAGGCGATCGTCGGCAACATCGGGCACTTCGACAACGAGATCGACGTCGCCGGCCTCGCCCGCACCCCGGGCGTCGAGCGGACGACGATCAAGCCGCAGGTCGACGAGTGGCGCTTCGCCGACGGCCACACGATCATCCTGCTCTCCGAGGGCCGGCTGCTGAACCTGGGCAACGCCACCGGTCACCCCAGCTTCGTCATGAGTGCCTCGTTCTCCAACCAGGTGCTGGCGCAGATCGAGCTGTGGACCAACCGGGCCGCCTACGAGGGCCAGGCGCCCACGGTGACGGTCCTGCCGAAGAAGCTCGACGAGCACGTGGCCCGGCTGCACCTCGACGCCCTCGGCGTCAAGCTCACCGAGCTGACCAAGGTGCAGGCCGACTACATCGGCGTCCCGGTCGAGGGCCCGTACAAGTCGGACCACTACCGCTACTGAGAGGACCCCCTGCCCCCACCGCTCGCAGGCTCGCGGCGGGACCCTGCAGGGGGCCGTTCCAGTAGGTCACCAGGCTCGGCCCGTGACCCTGCAGGGGGACCGCCGTCCTCCCCACCGGGAGGAGGCCGCGCGGTGGGGGCGCCGGGGGTCCCCACCGCGCGATCGGGCGACACCCGTCGGGGGCACCCGTCCGGACTCCTCCGGGCGGGTGCCCCCGTTTCGTCCCGTGAGCAGCGCAGAATGGTCGCCGTGCCACCCACTGCTGCCCAGAACGGGCCCAGCCGCGGCCGTGTCCTCGTCGTCGATGACGACGCCGCCCTCGCCGAGATGCTCGGCATCGTGCTCCGCCGCGAGGGCTACGAACCGGCGTTCGTCTCCGACGGCAACCGCGCGGTGGGCGCGTTCCAGCAGACCCGCCCCGACATCGTGCTGCTGGACCTGATGCTGCCCGGCCGCAACGGCCTGCAGATCTGCCAGGACATCCGCACCCAGTCGACCGTGCCGATCGTCATGCTCACCGCCAAGGGCGACACGATCGACGTCGTCCAGGGGCTCGAGGCCGGCGCCGACGACTACGTCACCAAGCCCTTCAAGCCGGTGGAGCTGGTCGCCCGGGTGCGCGCGCAGCTGCGCCGCGGCGAGACCGGCCAGGCGGAGAACCTCGCGATCGGCGACGTGCAGATCGACGTCCCCGCCCACCAGGTCACCCGGGACGGCGTGCCGATCGCGCTGACCCCCCTGGAGTTCGACCTGCTGGTCGCCCTGGCCCGCAAGCCGCGCCAGGTGTTCACCCGCGAGCTGCTGCTCGAGCAGGTGTGGGGCTACCGGCACGCCGCGGACACCCGGCTGGTCAACGTCCACGTGCAGCGGCTGCGGGCCAAGATCGAGCGGGACCCGGAGAAGCCGGAGATCGTGCTGACCGTGCGGGGTGTGGGCTACAAGGCCGGTCCGCCGTGAGCGGCTCCGCCGTCCGGCCGGCTCCGCCGGGCGGGAGCGAACCGACGTGCACCGTGAGCGGACGGGCCCGACGGCCGTGAGCACCACGCGGCCCGCGCCGCCCGTGCCGGAGTCAGCGCCCGGGGTGTCCTCGTCCTCCGGGGTCATCGGCAGCGCACCTCCCGCGCGGCTCCGTCAGGGGCTGTCGGGCGACCTCGGGTCGCTGCGCCGCGGGCTGCGCCGGCGGGCGCGCCGCACCCGCCGGCTCGCGCGGCGGGCTGCCGCCCGCGCGGCGGCCACCTGGCGCTCGTCGCTGCACGTCCGGATCGGCGTCATCACGATGGCCGTGGCCGGCACGGTCGTGGTGATCGTCAGCCTGGTGCTGTTCAGCCAGATCAGGGAGCAGCTGCTCTCGGTCAAGGAGCAGGCGGCCATCGACCAGGCGCAGGCCGGCGTCATCTACGCGCAGACCGAGGTCGCGGGCATGGCCGCCGGGGACGGCGCGAGCGTGCGGGCGACCCTGCAGCGGACGGTGACCCAGCTCACGGAGCGCGGCGGACCGGCCGGCGACTTCGAGGTCGTCATGGTCTACCGGACCGGCGACTCCGAGCGGACGCCGGCGGCCAGCCAGAGCGGCGTCTACCCGGCGATCCCCCCGGAGCTGCGGGCCGAGGTCGCCTCCGGGGGGCAGTACGCCCGGTACGCGCCGATCCCCGACGGCAGCGGCCGGCCCCTGGCCACCTACCTCGTCGGCGCCTCGGTGCCGACCGGCGCCGGCGGCGCGGAGCAGATCGAGCTGTACTACGCCTTCCCGCTCGACCAGGAGGCGGAGAGCCTCTCGCGGATCCGCAGCACGGTGGTCATCAGCGGCATCGCGCTCACCCTCTTCGTCGTCGGGATCGGCGTGCTGGTGACCCGGCTGGTCGTCGATCCGGTGCGTCAGGCGGCGGGCACCGCACAGCGGCTGTCGGAGGGGCAGCTCGAGGAGCGGATGGCGGTGCGCGGCGAGGACGACCTGGCCCGCCTGGCGACCAGCTTCAACGCCATGGCCGACAGCCTGCAGCGGCAGATCACCCAGCTGGAGTCGCTCTCCCAGCTGCAGCAGCGGTTCACCTCCGACGTCTCGCACGAGCTGCGCACGCCGCTGACCACGGTGCAGATGGCCGCCGAGGTGCTCTACGAGTCCCGCGGGGACTTCCCGCCGCACGTGGCCCGCTCGGCGGAGCTCATGCACACCGAGCTGGACCGCTTCGAGGTGCTGCTCACCGACCTGCTGGAGATCAGCCGGTACGACGCGGGGGCCGCGGTCCTCGACTGGGAGCCGACCGACCTCGGCGCGCTGGTCCGCCGGGTGGCGGCCGGGATGTCCGCGCTCGCCGAGCGGCACGGCTGCGAGCTGACGGTGACCGGGCCCGGGCAGGAGGTCATCGCCGAGGTCGACGCGCGCCGGGTGGAGCGGATCCTGCGCAACCTGGTCGGGAACGCGATCGAGCACGGCTCCGGCAAGCCGGTGGAGGTGGTCTGGGCGGCCAACCGGACCGCGGCCGCCGTCACCGTGCGCGACCACGGCGTGGGCCTGTCCTCGGCGGAGGCGCAGCACGTGTTCGACCGGTTCTGGCGCGCCGACCCCTCCCGGGTGCGCACCGTCGGCGGCAGCGGGCTGGGGCTGTCGATCAGCCTGGAGGACGCGCGGCTGCACGGCGGCTGGCTGCAGGTGTGGGGCCAGCCCGGCGCGGGTGCGCAGTTCCGGCTCACCCTCCCGCTGGCTGCCGGTGCCGACCTGACCAGCTCTCCACTGCCGCTGCGGCCGGCGACCCTCCGGCGTCCGGGGGGAGGACGGTGAGGTCCGCGGGTGCCGTGCTGGCCGCGGTGCTCCTGGCCCTGCTGACGGCCTGCTCCACGGTCCCGACCAGCTCCCCGACGGTGCAGATCACCCAGGAGCCGCCACGCCCGGACGACCAGGTGGGGATCGAGCCGATGTCCCCGGAGCCGGGCGCCACGCCGGAGGAGGTCGTCCGCCGCTTCCTCGAGGCCGCGGCCAGCACGGTGCGCGGACACCCGGTGGCCCGCGAGCACCTGGCCCCGGAACCGGCGGGGTCCTGGTCCGACGACGCGGGCATCACCCTGCTCGGTGCCGACTTCGCCACCGTCACCACCGACACCGGCACGGTGGTCGTGACCGGCGAGCTGGTCGGCACGATCGACCAGCGGGGGGCCTTCGCCGTCGGGGGCCAGGAGGTGTACTCGCGGGAGTTCCGGCTCGAGCAGGTGGACGGCGAGTGGCGGATCAGCGACCCGCCGGACGGGCTGCTCATGCTCGAGCCGGACTTCGAGCGGCTCTACGAGCGGCGCGACCTCTACTTCCTGGACCCCACCGTAAGCCGCGTCGTCCCCGACCCGCGGTACCTGATCAGCGGGGAGGCGCAGCCGACGATCCTGGTCGAGCGGCTGCTCGACGGGCCGTCGGCGGTCCTGGCCGCCGGCGTCCGCAACGCGCTGGACGACCCCGCCCTGGCGGACGCCGCGCTGGGCAGCACGGTGGAGGTCTCGGCCCAGGCGGTGACCGTCGACCTGACCGGCGTCGCCGACGCGCCGCCGGCCACGCTGGCCGATCTGTCGGCCCAGCTGGTGTGGACACTGGGGCAGCTGCCCACGGTGCGCTCGGTGGAGGTCCTCGTCGACGGGGAGCCGCTGACCCTCGACGGCGTCCCCGCGGTGCAGACCGTCGACACCTGGACCGCCCTGGACCCCGACGCCGCCCCGGTCGACGCGGTCGGGCACTACCTCGTCGACGGCGCGCTGTGGACGGCGGCGGAGACACCCGCGCCGGCGCCCGGACCGGCCGGTGCGGGTGCCTACGGGCTGTCCAGTGCCGCGGTCGCCACCGACCCGAGCACCGGGGCGCTGACCGACATGGTCGGGGTGGCCGAGCGGGACGGGCAGACGACGCTGCTCACCGGCCCCTACGGCGGCGACCTCACCCCGGTGCTGCCGAGCGACACGCTCACCGTGCCGACGGTGGCCCCCACCCGCCAGGAGTTCTGGCTGGTGCGCGACGGCTCGACGGTGGTGCGGGTGCCCGCGGGCGGGCCACCGCAGGCGGTCAACGCCGTCACGCTGCCCGGCCTGGGCCGGGCCACGGCGCTGCAGCTGTCGCCCGACGGCGTCCGCGCCGCGGTCGTCGTGGAGGAGGGCCAGCGGCAGAGCGTGCACGTCGGCACGGTGGTGCGTTCGGACGACGGCCCCGTGGCGCTGCGGGACTGGCGCGAGGTCACGCCGACGCTGGGCCAGGTGGTCGACGTCGCGTGGCGGACCTCCGGCAGCCTGCTGCTGCTGGCCGGGGACGCCGGCGAGGACCGGATCGTCCCCTACCGGGTGGGCGTCGACGGCTGGGACCTCTCGCCCGTGCCCACCGCCGGCCTGCCCAGCCAGGCCACCCGGGTCGCCGCCGCGCCCGAGCGCCCGCCGCTGGTCAGCGCCGGCGGCACCATCTGGGAGTGGCAGGTCGCCGCGGGCACGTGGGTGACCCTGGTGCGCGGCCAGCAGCCGCAGCCGGGCACCGAACCGTTCTACCCCGGTTGATCAAGGACCCCACGTCCCCCGTCCACAGATGGCCGGCGGCCCTGGGCCCGGCGGGTGCCGGGCGCGAGGCTGGGGAAGTGGACGCCGGGGTGCTCGCGGCGCTGGCCGACCTGCTGCTGCCGCGCGAGTGCGCCGGGTGCGGGGTGCCGGGCGCCGTCCTCTGCCGGCGGTGCGCGGCCCTGCTCGCCGTCCCGCACCTGGCCCAGCCGCGCCGCTTCCCGGCGGGTTTCCCGCCGACGGTGGCGGCCGGCGCCTACGCCGGGCCCGTGCGCCCGGCGGTCAACGCCTTCAAGGAGCGGGGCCGCGCCGAGCTGGCCCGCCCACTGGGCGCCGCCCTGGCGCTGGCCGTCGCCGGCGTGCTCGCCGGGCTGTCCGCCCCGCCGAGTGCCGTCCGGATGGTGCCCGTGCCCAGCGGTGCCGCCGCGCTGCGCGCCCGCGGCCGCGACCACGTCCGCGAGCTGACCGTCCGCGCGGTCGCCGAGCTGCGGGCGGCCGGGGTGCCCGCGGCCGAGGCGCGGCTGCTGCGCCGCAGCGGGCGCGCCGAGGACTCCGCCGGGCTCTCGGCGGCGCAGCGGCGGGCGAACCTGGCCGGCACCTTCGTGCTGCGTCCCGGTCCGCGCGAGCTCCCCGCCGGGGCCGTGCTGGTGGTCGTCGACGACGTCGTCACCAGTGGCGCGACGCTCACCGAGGCGGCCGCGGTGCTCGCCCCAGCGGCCGGTCCGGCGGGTCCGCCGGTGCTGGCGGCGGTCGTCGCGGCGACCCCGCGGCGGGCTCCCGCAGGGGGTGCGCCGGGCGTCCCGGTGCGTCGCCGTGCGGGGTCGGGAGGTCGACTGTCGGGACCCGGCAACGGGGTCTAGCGTGGGTTCGATCACAACCCGAACGACCGGGAGGTCTCATGGAGATCGTGGTCCGTGGCCGCAACGTCGAAGTCCCCGAGCACTACCGACAGCACGTCGAGGACAAGGTCGGTCAACTCGAACGCTTCGACGGCAAGCTGAAGATGCTGCGCATCGACGTGGAGCTCTTCCACGAGAAGAACCCACGCCAGTCCGGCAAGTGCCAGCGCGTGGAGATCACCCTCCGCGGCAAGGGCCCGGTCATCCGGGCCGAGGCCGCCGCGCCGGACTTCTACGCGGCGCTGGACCTGGCCGCCAGCAAGCTGGACCACCGGCTGCGCAAGGCCGCCGACCGTCGCCGGGTGCACCACGGGCGACGGACCCCGGCCAGCGTGCGGGTGGGCGCCGGCGCGCCCGACACCGACGTCCTCGAGTCCTTCGACCGCGACCGGCAGCTCGCGGAGGGCCCGCACGTCACCGACCTCGACGAGCACCTGCCCGGGCAGGTGGCGCGCGAGAAGCACCACCCGGCGACGCCGATGACCGTCGACCAGGCCCTCCACGAGATGGAGCTGGTCGGCCACGACTTCTTCCTCTTCATGTGTGCCGACACGGGGCAGCCGACGGTCGTCTACCGCCGGCACGCCTACGACTACGGCCTCATCCGGCTCGTCGACGCGCCGCTGGACGGCGCCGCCGACCGCCGGCCCGCGCAGCCCGCGGCGGCGCCGCTCTGATCGCGGCGGGACGGGGTGCGGGCCGGTCCCGCACCCCGCCCCCCGCTACCGCACGCGACCGAACAGCACCGCGTCGCGCCACGTCCCGTCCCGCTGGTCGAGGCAGGACCGGACGACGCCCTCGCGGCTGAAGCCGGCCCGTTCCGCCACCGCCTGCGACGCGACGTTCCCGACGTCGGCGAACAGGTGCACCCGCGGGGCACCGTGCTCCAGCGCCCACTCGGCCAGCGCGCGGGCGGCCTCGGCGGCGTACCCGCGGCCGCGGCCCCACGGCGCGATCCAGTAGCCGACCTCCGGCCCGAGCCGGCTGCCGCGCAGGTGCACCCCGGCCGACCCCACGAGCTCGCCGTCGGCCTCGACCACCGTCGGCATGCCGCGACCCTCCGCCCGCTCGGCCGGGGCCACGCCGGCCACGAACTGCCGGGCGTCGTCGCGGGTGTAGGGGACCGGGAGGTTGGCGAGCCAGCGCTGGATGCCGGGGTCCTGGCAGGCGCGCAGGACGGCGTCCTCGTCGTCGGGCCGGTGCGGCCGCAGCACCAGCCGCTCGGTGCGCAGCACCTCGGTGGTCAGGTCGACGCCGGTGAGGTCGAGGTGGTGGGCGGTCATCAGCTCATGGTCAGGGGTTGCCGAGCACCCGGTCGACCGAGATCTCCAGGACGACCCGCGCCGGGTTCTCCCGCGGTGTGCGGTAGCGGCGGGCGTAGCGGGCCTCGGCGTCGGCGACCGCGGCGGCGTCGTCGCGCACCACCGCCGTCCCCTCGAGGGTGACCCAGCGGCGGCCGTCGACCTGGCACACCGCGACCCGCGACCGGCCGGCGCGCACGTGCCGCGCCTTGGCCGAGGTGCCGGAGGTGATGACCCGGGCGGTGCGGGTGGCCGGGTCGTAGGTGACCCCGACCGGGACGACGTGCGGGCTGCCGTCGGGCCGGAGTGTCGTGAGGGTGGCCAGGTGCCGCTCGGTGAGGAGGGTGAGCAGGCCGTCGGGCAGGTCGTCGAGGTCGTGGGCCACGGGGTCCGAGGTTAGGTCGCCGGAGGACGGGGAAGGTGCGGGCCGTGGAGCTCGCGGGTGCGAGGGTCCTGGTGGCCGGGGCGACCGGGGTGCTGGGCGGGGAGTTGGCGCGGGCGCTGCACGGCGCCGGCGCGCGGGTGGCGCTGACCGGCCGGGACGGCGGTGCGCTCCGGACGCTGGCCGGCGAGCTCGGCGGAGCGCCCGCCCTGGTGGCCGACGCCGTCGACGTCGAGGCGGTCCACGGCGCGGTCGAGGCCGCGGTGGCGACCCTCGGCGGCCTGGACGCCGTGGTGGTCGCCTGGGGCGTGGTGGCCTTCGGCCCGGCGGCGGACGCCGACGACGCGGTGACCGAGGAGCTGTTCGCGGTCAACACGCTGGCGCCGATGAGCCTGGTCCGCGCGGCGCTGCCGCACCTGCCCGACGGCGGTGCGGTCGTGCTGCTGTCGGCGATCGTGGCCGACGCCCCGACACTGCAGATGGCCGAGTACTCGGCGAGCAAGGCGGCGCTGTCGGCCTGGGCGGGTGTGCTGCGCCGTGAGCTGCGTCCCCGCTCGATCACCGTGCTCGACGTCAAGCCGCCGCACATCGACACCGGCCTGGTCGACCGTGCCCTCGCCGGGGAACCGCCGCGGCTGCCCCGGGGACACGACCGGTCCGAGCTGGTCGAGGCGGTGCTCGAGGGGCTGCGCGAGGGCGGCCGGGAGGTCGTGTTCGACCCGGGGGAGAAGCGGCTGGTCCGTCGCTGACGGGTGGGGTCCGCGACGGCGGGTCGTCGCCGGCAGCCCCGGGTGGCGGGCCGCGCCGCATACCCTGGGGTGCGTGGTGTTCTCCAAGATCCTCCGTGCCGGTGAGGGCAAGATCCTCCGACGGCTGAACAAGATCGCGGACGCGGTCGAGTCGCTGGCGGACGAGGTCGCCGACCTCACCGACGCGGAGCTGCGGGCCAAGACCGACGAGTTCCGGGAGCGTCTGGAGGAGGGGGAGACCCTCGACCAGCTCCTGCCGGAGGCCTTCGCCGTCGTCCGCGAGGCCGCCACCCGCACCCTCGGTCAGCGGCACTTCCGCGTGCAGGTCATGGGCGGCGCCGCGCTGCACCTGGGCAACATCGCCGAGATGCGCACCGGTGAGGGCAAGACGCTGACCGGCGTCCTGCCGGCCTACCTCAACGGGCTCACCGGCCAGGGCGTGCACGTGGTCACGGTCAACGACTACCTGGCCCGGCGCGACGCCGAGTGGATGGGCCGGGTGCACCGCTTCCTCGGCCTGTCGGTCGGCGTCATCCTCTCCGGCGAGCGCCCGGCGCACCGCCGCGAGCAGTACGCCTGCGACATCACCTACGGCACCAACAACGAGTTCGGCTTCGACTACCTGCGCGACAACATGGCCTGGAGCAAGGCCGAGCTGGTGCAGCGCGGGCACCACTTCGCCGTCGTCGACGAGGTCGACTCGATCCTCATCGACGAGGCCCGCACGCCGCTGATCATCAGCGGCCCGGCCGGTGACCCGGCGATGCACCGCTGGTACGGCGAGTTCGCCCGGCTGGCCCCGCTCATGCAGCGCGACGTCCACTACGAGGTGGAGGAGGGCAAGCGCACGGTCGCCATCACCGAGGAGGGCGTGGAGTTCGTCGAGGACCAGATCGGCATCGAGAACCTCTAC
>DASQNB010000756.1:0-5294 GCA_035645175.1 Geodermatophilus sp. | reverse complement strand
GGGCATGGACCACGCGGGCATCGACCACGCGGGCATGGACCACGCGGGCATGGACCACGCGGGCATGGACCACGCGGGCATGGACCACGGCGGTCACGGAGGGATGGACCACAGCGGTCACGGGGGCATGGACGTGGCCGGCCTACCGATGGCCGGCACGGTTCCTGACCGGGACGGACTCCGGCTGGACGCGCTGCAGGTCTCGCTGGGGCCGGTGCTCGCATGCTGGCCCACCGGCCTCCTCCTGCACGGGCAGCTGCAGGGCGACGTCCTCAGCCGTGTGCGACTCACCTGGGTGGATGCCGACACCGGGGACGACGGGCCGGTGTGCGACCGCGATGACGCCCGGTTCCTGGCGCTCGACCACCTCAGCCGCTTCCTCGAGGTAGCCGGCTGGCCGACCGCTGCGCGGGACGCTCGCCGGGCACGTGATCGACTCCGTTCGGCCGACCCGGCTGATGCCGCGGCGGGGCACCGGCTCGCCGTGCGACTCGCGCGTCGAGTCCGCCGCTCACGGACGCTCGCCTGGTCGGTCCGCGGCGTCGGAGCCATCGAGCACGCCGAGCCCGGCGACCTCGACGGTGACGTGCTCGACCGGGTCCGGCGGTGGTGCGAGCTGACCGCTGCTCCTGAGCTGCAGGCCGGAGCGCCGCCCGACGTCCCCCTGGAGCAGGTGGCCCCGCTGCTCGAGGGCACCGAGCTCGCCGCAGCCCGGCTCGTCGTGGCCAGCCTGCAGCTCTCCCACCCGGCGGCTCGTCGGACACCGGTGAGCGCCCGTGTCTGAGACGGAGACGGAGGTGACCGTGGGGACGTCGGCAGCGGCCTGGGGGACGTGGCCCGCCGTGCTCACCGTCGCCGTCGTCGGCCTGCTCCTCGGCTTCCTCGTCGCAGTCACGGACCGAGCGGTCCTCACCGGGAGCGGTGCGCGGGCCGCCGTCGGCACGCTGCGGTCGGGGACCCGCCTGCTGCTCGAGCAGCGGCGGACGACGCTGGCGCCGGACTCCCTGCTGTGGCGGCTCGGGTGTGCGGCGGTCCCCGTCCTGGCGCTGCTCTCGCTGGCCGTCGTGCCGATCGGCGGGCGCACGCTGCTGTCCACCAGTGCCGACCTGGTCTGGTTCAACGCCATGGAGGCCGTCCTGTGGGCGGCGGTGTGGCTGGTCGGCTGGGGGCCCAACGCCGTCCACGCGCTGACCGGCGGCTACCGCTTCCTCATCCAGGGGCTGTCCTACGAGCTCCCGCTGATGTTCGCGCTCATCACCGTCGGGGTGGGCGCACAGTCGCTGCGGACGACGGACGTCGTGGCCGCCCAGGCCGACCTCTGGTTCGTCGTCACCATGCCGGTCGCCTTTGTCGTGTTCCTCGCCAGCGCCGCGGCGTTCGCCTTCTGGGGCCCGTTCGCCTCGCCCGCGGGAGCCGACATCGCGGGCGGGGTGACCTCCGAGTTGTCCGGGGTCGAGCGACTGCTGGTCGACGCCGGGCGAGCCGTCTTCCTCGGCGCGGCGGCGGCCATGGCAACAGCGCTCTTCCTCGGTGGAGACGCCGGCCCGTGGTTGCCCGGCCCGCTCTGGCAGCTGCTCAAGACCGCCGGGGTCGTCGTCCTGCTGGTCGTGGTGGGACGCCGGGTGCCGGTCATCCGGCCCGATCGCTTCGTCGAGATCGGCTGGATGGTGCTCATCCCGGCGACGCTGCTGCAGGCCCTGCTCGCGTCGGTCCTCGTGCTGTCCGGCCTCTACGGCTGACGGACGGCACCCCGCCCATGAAGGGAGATCCGTGTTGACCGAACTCTCCGCCTGGACCGTCGCGGCGGTCATCGCGCTCGGCGGGCTCTCGGTGGCTGCCGGGGTCGCCGTGTTCGTCGTCGACTCCATGGCCCGGGCCACGTTCGCGTTGCTGGCGTCGTTCCTGGCCGTCGCCGGGATCCTGGTGGCCCTCCGGCTGCCGTACCTGGCGTTCGTGACGGCGCTGATGATGACCATCGAGATGGCCCTCATGGCCGTTTTCATGATCATGTTCATGATGAACCCCGCCGGCCTGATGCCGATGACCATGGTGCACAACCCGCGGGGATCGGCCCTCCTGGGCGCGGCGACCTTCGTCCTGCTGACCGTGGGCATCTGGACAGTGGACTGGCCCGCCCGCGGCGGTGACGTGCCCGCCGACAGCACCCGCCAGCTGGGCGAGGCGATCATGGGCAGCCACATGCTCGTGATGCTGGTGATCGGCGTCGGCCTGTTCGCGACGATCATCGCCGGCACGGTGCTGGCCACCGCCCGCGGTCGCTACGACCGGCTCGGCGCCGAGCTGGACGCCGCTCGCCCGGACGACCCCGTTCCCGGGGGGCTGCCGCGATGACCGCCGAACTGGTCCTGCAGATCGTCCTGACCGTCGCCGCGGCCCTCGTCGGAGTGGGGGTGTTCGGCGCCCTCTCCCAGCAGTCGATCGTGATGATCATGATGGGCTTCGAGCTCGCACTCAACGGCGTGCTGCTCGGCGCGGCTGCCGCCTGGTACTTCCTGGCTCCGCAGTCGCCTGACGCGCAGATGGTCGTCGTCGTGGCGCTGGTCGTCATGGCGGTGGAGATGGCGATGGGCTTCGCGGCGACCATCGCGATCTACCGGGCGCGGCAGGTGGACATGGTCGACATGGCCACGGACCTGCAGGGATGAACGCGACGCCGACGACCGGGGGAGCCGCTGTGCTGGCCCTGCTGGTGACCCTGCCGGCGCTGGTGGGTGTGGTGCTGCTGCTCATCGGACGGCGCGCCGACCGGGTCGCTGGACCGCTCGCCGTGCTCACGACCGCGGGCGCCCTCCTGTTGGCCGTGGTCGCCGCCGGGGAGCGACCGGTGCTGTCCGTCCCGTTCCTGGGCGTCGTGCCGGGCGGGGACCTGCGGCTGGCGGTGGACGGGCTGTCCGCGGTCCTCGTGGTGCTCGTCGCGGCCGTGGGCCTGCTGACCACGGTCTTCGCCGCCGCCGACCTGCCCGCGGATGCCGCGCGGGCGCGGTTCTGCGGCTACTTCCTGCTGTTCATCGCGGCCATGCTGACGACCGTCGGCGCCGCCACTCTGCCGACGCTGCTGATCGCCTGGGAGCTGATGGGGGCGACCTCCTACGCGCTGATCGGGTACCGCTGGCAGGAGCCGGGCAAGCTGGCGGCAGGTACCACGGCGTTCCTCACCACGCGCGCCGCCGACCTGGGCCTCTACGTCGCCGCCGGTGCCGCGCTGGCCGGGACGGGCGGCCTCGTCCTCGCCGACCTGCCTGCCGCTGACGCCGGCTGGCGCGACCTCGCCGCGGCCGGTCTCCTCGTCGCGGCGCTGGGCAAGTCGGCCCAGCTGCCGTTCTCCGCCTGGCTGTCCGGTGCCATGCAGGGGCCCAGCCCGGTCAGCGCGCTGCTGCACTCCGCCACCATGGTCGCCGCCGGCGGCTACCTCCTGCTGCGTGTCCAGCCGCTGCTGGCCGCGACCGGCTGGGCCGCCTCGACGGCGGCCTGGGCCGGAGCCCTGACCGCGCTCCTGCTCGGCGCGGTGGCTGTGGCCCAGCGCGACCTCAAACAGCTGCTGGCCGCCAGCACTGCCGCACAGATCGGCTTCGTCGTGCTGGCTGCCGGGGTGGGTGCGGTCTCCGGTGGCACCGCCCAGCTCGTGGCGCACGCCACGGTCAAGGCAGCACTGTTCGTGGCGGCCGGCGCCTGGCTGACCGCGTACGGGACCAAGCAGCTGTCCGGACTGCGCGGCGCCGCTCGGCGCCACCCGGGCCTGGGCGCCGCGGCGACCGTCGCCGCGCTGGCCCTGGCCGGGGTCCCGCCGCTGTCGCTGTGGGCGACCAAGGACGAGGTCCTGGCAGGCGTGGACGGCGCGGCGTTGCGCGTCGTCGGGCTGGCCGCTGCGGTCCTCTCGGCGGTCTACGCGGGCCGGATGCTGACCGTCGTCCTCGCCCGCCCGGCGGGGGAGGAGCACGTCGCCGAGGAAGAAGACGGCACCCGCCGCATCCCACCGTCCAGCACCGGCGTGGCCGCGGTGCTGGCGGTGTTCGCCGCGGGCCTCGGCGTCCTCGCCGTACCGGCGGTGGCCGAACCGCTGAAGGCCCTGCTCGGGGTCGAGGGGGAGCCGTCCCCGACCGTGGGGGAGCTGGTGCTCTCCGGCGGACTCGCCGCGCTGGCCCTGGCCGGGACGGTCGTCCTCCTCCAGCGCCGGCCGGAGGTCGCCGGGTCGCTGGAGCGCAGCCCGCTGGCGGCCTGGGCGGGCCTCGGGCGGCTGCTGTCCCCGCGACCGGCGATGGCCCTGGCCCGGGTGCTCGCCGTCCTGGACGACCGGGTCGTGGACCGGGCGGTGGAGGGCGTCGCCTCCGCCACCCGTCGGACGGCAGCCGGGGCTGCCCGCCTCGACGGAGGTGTGGTCGACGGCGCCGTCCGCGCCACGGCAAGGGTCCTCCGCCGTGCGGGCGCGGCCGCCCGCCGCCCCCAGACCGGGCTGCTCCACCAGTACTACGCCCAGGCCGCGGCCGGGCTGGGTCTCCTGTTCGTCCTCCTGCTCGTGGTGAGGTAGCCGTGCTGCTGACCGTCGTGATCTTCCTGCCGCTGGTGGCCGCCGGTGTGCTGCTCGCCGCGCCCCGGCTCGGCGGCCGGACGGCCATCCGGCTGTGGGTGGTGGCCTCCGCCGTCGACCTCGCACTCGTCGCCTGGATGTGGTGGCGCTTCGACCCGGGGCCGGGCCCCGCGGGGGTCGTCGACGGCCTGGCCCACGAGGTCGACCTGCGGTGGATCCCGACCGTCGACGCCGGCTACCACATCGGCGTCGACGGGCTCTCGCTCCCGCTGCTGGCCCTCACCGGCGTGGTGTTCCTCGCGAGCGCGGTCTACTCGCTGCGCGAACCGCACCGCCCGCGCAGCTACGCCGCGCTGTTCCTCTTCCTGCAGACCGCCTGTCTGGGCACGTTCGCCGCGCTCGACCTGATCCTGTTCTTCGTCTTCTTCGACCTGACGATCGTCGGGATGTACTTCGTCATCGCCGGCTGGGGCCACGGCAACGCCCGGCGGAGCGCACTGAAGTTCTTCCTCTACACCTTCGTCGGATCACTGGCGCTGCTCGTCGGCTTCATCGGCCTGTTCCTGGGCGGCGAGCAGCGCACCTTCGACATGGTGACGCTGGCGGCGGACCCACCGCTGGCCGACTCCCCGGTGGCCGGCGGGCTGGTGCTGCTGGCGATCGGCCTGGGGCTGGCGGTGAAGACGCCGCTGTTCCCGTTCCACACCTGGCTCCCGGACGCGCACACCGACGCCCCGGCCGCCGGGTC
>DASQNB010000755.1:0-2130 GCA_035645175.1 Geodermatophilus sp. | reverse complement strand
GGTGTTCTTGACGACGGCGTAGCTGCTGCCCTCACCGAGGGAACGGCGCAGCTGGGTCAGCTGGGCCACGGACAGCCCGCGGTACTCGGTGAGCACCGCCGCGCTGGACGACTGGAACCGCTCGGTGATCTCGTCGATCACCGCGGCCTTCGCCTGCGTGGGCATGGGCCTCCTCTCGTCTGTCGGGCGGGACCACCGGCCGGTGCACGACGGCGGGCGATCAACCGACCCCGGAGACGAGGAACGCCCCGGCGCAGGCGCACGGGGCGAGGGACGCGGGCGCACGGCGCCACGTCGATCGAACCGTCCTCCTGCGCGGGTCGCCCGGGGTCCGGGACCTTCGATCGCACGCGGACGTGCGACGACCAGCGGTCTTGGGGGGAACGTCGTCCAGCATACCCCCTGCCGTGAACGGCTCACCGGCCAGGCGCCCTCGGCCACGACTCCAGGCCCACCGTCACGGCCGCCGTGCCGCAGCCGTGACGGTGGGTTGACGAAGCGGTGGGCCAATGGGCGCACGGCGCGACAGCGCACCGACACCCACCTGCGGGAGTTGCCATCACACGAGCAGGAGTCGCCGTGAACACGTGGTCGGCAGCGGCGTCGATGGGCACGGCTCGCAGCCGGCACAGCGGCACACTGCTACCGAACGGCCGCGTGCTCGTCGCCGGCGGCGACACGGGCGGTCAGCAGACGGCGACCGCCGAGTTGTACGACCCCACCACCGACACGTGGTCGCCGACGGGAGCCCTGTCCACACCCCGGGCCGGCCACACCGCGATCGCCCTGGCGGACGGGAGCGTGCTCGTGGTCGGGGGCTACCACCAGGACGTCTTCGTCCCGGCCGTGGAGCGGTTCGCTCCCGGCACCGGCACCTGGTTGCACGCCGGCACGGTCCCCGCGCCGCGGGAGGCCTTCGCCGCGGTGTTGCTGGACACCGGCTCGGTCCTGGTCTGCGGGGGGTTCGACCGCCCCGGGAACACCGATCTGGCGACCTGTCAGCTCTTCGACCCCGGGTCGGGGACGTGGGCGGCCGCGGCGAGCATGGTCGACCCCCGCTATGCCCACCTCGCCACGGTCCTCGCCGACGGGCGGGTGCTCGTGGGCGGCGGGGTGAACGTGCCCAACCAGGGCGGCATCAGCTCCGCGGAGGTCTACGACCCGGCGAGCGACATGTGGTCGGCCGTCTGCCCGATGACCCAGGTCCGCCAGACCGACGACAACGGCCGCCCGGCACAGCTGCGACTGGTCTCCGGGGACGTCCTCTCCGTCGGTGGCTACAACCGCGTCCACGGCGTACTCCGGACGGCGGAGCGGTACGCCGCCGGGAAGGGGAGCTGGACGGTCACCTCGCCGATGACAGCCGTCCGGGAGGCACTGCACACCGCCACCCTGCTCACCGCGGGCACCGTCCTCGTCGTCGGAGGGCTCGACGACAACGGCCCCGTGCAGAGCGCCGAGGTGTACGACCCGGCGACGGAGACGTGGTCCACACTCCCTGACCCCGGGACCCCGCGGGCCGCGCACACAGCCGTCCGGCTGGCGGACGGCCGCGTGCTCGTCGCGGGGGGCGTGGACGGGACCGGCGGCGCTTCCGCCTCCGCGGAGCTGTTCACGCCCTGACCGGTCGGGCCGGGGACGGTCACCGGTCCGACCGGAGGACCCACACGCGACGAGGAGGCCCCGCAGCGCGAGTGCGCTGCGGGGCCTCTCGTGCGGCCTCGTCCCGAGGCTCACCCCGAGCCTGCGAGAAGGACGGCCCCCTGCAAGGTCCCGCCGCGAGCCTGCGAGTGGCGGGGGGCAGGGGTGCTTGCTCAGGCGGTGGGCTCGTCCACCGTCAGGTTGCGGGTGCGGTTCGGGTCGACCGGGATGCCCGGGCCCATCGTGGTGGAGATGGTGACCTTCTTCAGGTACCGGCCCTTGGCAGCGGCCGGCTTGGCCCGCAGCACCTCGTCCAGCGCCGCGGCGTAGTTCTCGACGAGCTTGGTGTCGTCGAACGAGGCCTTGCCGATCACCAGGTGCAGGTTGGCCTGCTTGTCGACGCGGAAGTTGATCTTCCCGCCCTTGATGTCGTTGACCGCCTTGGTGACGTCGGGGGTCACCGTGCCGGTCTTCGGGTTCGGCATCAGG
>DASQNB010000754.1:0-6725 GCA_035645175.1 Geodermatophilus sp. | reverse complement strand
AGGAGGACGAGTTCACCTGCTCGCGCTGTTTCCTCGTGCAGCACCGCAGCCGGCTGGCCGCCACCAAGGGCGATCAGCTGTACTGCCGCGACTGCGCCGCCTGAAAGAGGACCCGCTGCCCCCCGCCACTCGCAGGCTAGCGGCGGGCCCCTGCAGCGGGGCCGGGACAGGGCACTCGAAGAGAGGAGGGCCAGTGACGGAGCACCGCGAGCGCACCGGGCCGGCGCGGGACGTCCCGCCGCCGCGCCCGGTCGCGCGCACCACGGCCGGCAGTCGCCCGACCCCGCCCGCGGACGAGAGTCCGCTCGCGCGGGCCGGCCGGCTGCTGGCCGACGCCGTCTCCGGCCTGGTGGCCGGGACCCCGGAGTCGGCCGACGGCCGCCGTCCGACCGCGGCGACGCTGCGGGACGTCGTCGCCGCGGTCGCGGCCGCGGGAGCCCGCGCCGGCCGCGGTGCCGCCGGACCCCGCGCGACCGGCCCCGAGGACGACGCCGGGCCGGGCCGCACGCCGAGCGCCCTGCTGGGCGACCTGCTCGCCACCGCCGCCCCGTGGCTGCCGATCCGCGACGCGGCGCGGCTGCGCGCGGCCCACCCCGGAGCGACCGACGACGAGATCGCCGACGCGCTGGTGGCGCGGACCGCGCGGCTCACCTCCGGCGTCGGTGCGGCCACCGGCGGGCTCTCCGCGGCGCACTGGCTGACCCCGCCCTCGCTGCTGGCGCTGCCGCTGGAGCTCGGCGCGGAGACGGTGCTCACCGCCGCGGTCGAGGTCGTGCTGCTCGGGGAGCTGCACGAGCTGTACGGCCGGCCCGCTCCGGGTGACGCCCGCAGCCGTGCGCTGGCGTACCTGTCCAGCTGGACGCAGCAGCGGGCGGTCGAGGACGCCGTGGTGCCGGGCCTCGGCGCCGTCCTCGGGTCGGCCGGCCTGAGGACGCTGAGCCGCCGGATGACCCGGCGGATGGCCCGCAGCGTCCCGGGTGCGGCGCCCTTCCTGGTCGGCGCGGCCCTCGGCGGCCGTGCCAACCGGCGGGCGACCGAGACCCTGGCCCGCCGCGTGCTCGCCGACCTGCGCCGCCTCCGCCCCTGACGCCGCCCGGCCCCCTTGCAGGTCCCGCCGCGAGCTGGTGAGGGGCTGGAGCGGCCACCCTCCAGGGGCCCGCGCCGAGCTGGTGAGGTTCTGGAACGGCCCCCGTGCAGGGTCCCGTGCCGAGCGTGCGAGGCATGGGGGGCACGGGGGTCCTTATAGGGTCGCGGGCGTGCCCGACCCCTCCGTGCCCGCCGCCCCCGAGGTGGAGGTGCCGGTGCGGCTGACCTCCCCGGACGACGCCGTCCCCGCCTACGCCCTGCCCGGTGACGCGGGCGCCGACCTGGCGATCGCCGAGGACCTCGAGCTCGCGCCGTTCCAGCGGGCGCTGGTCGGCACCGGCGTCGCGGTGGCCATCCCGGAGGGCTACGCCGGCTTCGTGCACCCGCGTTCGGGCCTGGCCCACCGCGTGGGACTGTCCATGGTCAACGCGCCGGGCACCATCGACGCCGGCTACCGCGGGGAGATCAAGGTCAACCTGGTCAACCTCGACCCCACGACGCCGCTGACGCTGCGCCGCGGCGACCGCGTCGCGCAGCTGGTGGTGCAGCCGGTCGCGCGCGCCCGCTTCGTGCCGGTCGAGCAGCTGCCGGGCAGCGTGCGCGGCGCCGGTGGGCACGGCTCGACCGGTGGGCACCCGAGCGTCCACGCGAAGGGAACCGACTGACATGCCGTTCGGACGGCGACGCAACCGGATCGACCGCAGCCTGCGGGAGCGCGGCGTCCCGCCGGAGCCGCAGCACAAGGTGCGCGAGGTCGAGGAGACCACCGGGCCGTGGGACTCCGCCGACGCCCCCGACGACGGCATAGCGCGCGTCGACCTGGGCTCCCTGCGGCTGCCCGCGGTGCCGGGCACGGAGCTGCGGGTCGACGTGAACGCCCAGCAGAAGGTCGTCGGCGCCACGCTGCGCTACGGCGACTCGCTGCTGCAGGTGGCGGTGTTCGCCGCCCCCCGCGCCGGCGGCATCTGGGACGAGGTCCGCGCCGACCTCGCCCGCAGCGCCTCCGGTCAGGGCGGGTCGCTGAAGGAGGTCGAGGGGCCCTTCGGTCCGGAGCTGGCCGGCTTCGTGCGGGCCACCCCGCCGGCGCAGCCCGGGCAGCCGGCCCCCGCCCCCGTGCGCCGCGCGGCCCGCTTCGTCGGCGTCGACGGCCCGCGCTGGTTCCTGCGCGGCATGATCAGCGGCCCCGCGGCGGAGAGCCCGGAGGCCGCCGCGGCGCTGGAGCAGGCGTTCCGGCAGATCGTCGTCGTCCGCGGGACCGCGCCGATGCCGGTCCGCGAGCAGCTGCCACTCACCCTCCCTCCACAGGCCGCCGCGCAGCTCGCCCAGCAGGGCCTCCGCCGGCCGGGCAGCCCGCCGCCGGCCGGCCGGGCGCCCGGCGCGTGAGGGCCGTCCGCACCGCCTACGGGGCGCACCCCGACCAGTTCGTCGAGTTGACCCTGCCGCCCGGCACCGGCCCGGTGCCCGTCGTGGTCGTGCTGCACGGCGGGTTCTGGCGGGCCGCCCACGGCGTCGAGCTGGCCCGGCCGCTGGCCGCGGACCTCGCCGCCGCCGGCTTCGCCGCCGTCGCGGTCGAGTACCGCAGGGTCGGGGCCGGGGGCGGGTGGCCGGCCACCCTCGAGGACGTCGCCGCCGCGCTGGACCTGCTGTCCGATCTGCCCGGGTCCGACCGGCTCGACCTGTCCGACGTCGCGGTCGTCGGGCACTCCGCCGGAGGTCACCTGGCCGCCTGGGCCGCCGGCCGGGACCGGCTGCCCGAGGGCGCACCCGGCGCGGGCCCGCGGGTCCGCCCGGCCGCGGCCGTGCTGCAGGCCGGGGTGCTCGACCTGGCGCGCGCGGCGGCGCAGGGGATGGGCGACGGCGCGGTGCAGGGCCTGCTCGGCGCCGGGCCCGACGAGGCCCCGGAGCGCTACGCGGTCGCCGACCCGGTGCGGCTGGTCCCGGCCGGCGTCGACCTGCTGTGCGTGCACGGCACCGGCGACACCACCGTCCCGGCCGAGCAGAGCACCCGCTACGCGCAGGCCGCCGCGGCGCGGGGGGTGGCCGTCGACGTGCGGCTGGTGCCGGGCGACCACATGGTGCTCATCGACCCGGCGGGGGAGCCGTGGGCACTGGTCCGCGACTGGCTGCGGTCCCGCGCCGGAGGCGGCCCCCGCCGATCTACGCTGGACCCGTGACGCAGACACGCCAGGGCGGTTGGTTCACGCGGACGCTGCAGCGGCTGACCGCCGACGACCAGACCATCGACGCGGAGGAGCTGCGCGCCGGGTCGGTGAGCGCCGGGTGCGAGCAGGTGAGCGCCTGCCGCAAGGGCGCCGTCGTCACGGTGACCGGCCGGCTGAAGTCGGTCGTCTACACCCCGCGGGAGACGGTGCCCACCCTGGAGGCCGAGCTGTTCGACGGCTCCGGGTCGGTCACCCTCGTCTGGCTCGGCCGGCGGCGCATCCCCGGCATCGAGCCCGGCCGCACGCTCACCGCGCACGGCCGCTTCGCCTCCTTCGACGGCCGGCAGGTGATCTACAACCCCCGGTACGAGCTGAGCGCCGGGTGACGGCTGCGCCCGAGGGGGACGGGCAGCCCGGCCCGGCCGGTGCGCCGGGTCCGGCGCAGGCGGGGGACGACGCCGCCGACGCACCGCGCGCCGTGGCCTTCGACCGGCACCTGGTGCTCGACCAGCTCGGTGGCTGGCGCGGGATGCTCGACGCCACGCTGCCCACCGTCGCGTTCGTCGTGGCCAACTCCGTCGCCGGCCTGCGCGCCGGCATCTGGGCCGCCCTCGGCGCCGCGGTCCTGCTCTTCGGGCTGCGCCTGGTGCGCCGGGAGAGCGTGCAACAGGCGTTCAGCGGGCTCTTCGGCGTCGCGATCGCGGTCGCCATCGCCGCCGCCTCCGGGCAGGCCCGCGACTTCTTCGTCCCCGGCCTCGTCCGCAACGCCGCCCTCGGCGTGGTGCTGATCGGCTCGATCGCCGTCCGCCGGCCGCTGGTCGGCGTGGTCGCCGAGTTCCTGGCGCCCAGCCACCTGGGGTCGATGGCCTCCCACACGGTGCCGGGCCTGCGCCGCCGGATCGGCCGGGTCAACGCCACGCTGCACCACCGCCCCGCCCCGGACCCCGCCACCGGTGCCCGCCCGGCCGACCCGCAGCCCGAGCGGCACTGGCGCGACGACCCGCGCATGGTGCGCGCCTACTCGTGGCTGACCCTGATGTGGGGCGTGGTCTTCCTGGTGCGCGTCGCCGTCCAGTGGGTGCTCTACCGCGCCGACGAGGTCGAGCTGCTGGGCACCGCCTCGCTCGTGCTCGGGCTGCCGGTCACCGCCGTCGAGGTCGTGGTGACCCTGTGGGTGGTGTCCCGGCTGCACCGGCACCGCGCCGACCCCGCCGCCTGACGGCCCCCCTGCAGGTAGCAGGACCTCGCCCCTCTCAACCCTCGTAAGAGGACCCCGTCCTCCCCACCCCTCGCAAGCTCGGGGCGGGACCCGGGACGGGGCCGGAGCCTCCGGGCGAGGCCAGCTTGCGAGTGGCGGGGGGTAGGAGGGTCCTTCTGCTTCAGAACGTGGGGGCGAGCACCTGCTGCAGCTGCTCCTCGACGTCGGCGTGGGTGACGAACAGCAGCTCGTCGCCGGCCTCCAGCGGCTCGTCCGGGCCGGGCGTGACCACCCGGTCGCCGCGCAGGATGGCGGTCAGCACCGTCTCCTGCGGCAGCGGCACCTCGCGCAGCGGCTTGCCCACCCACGGGGTGTCCTCGGCGAGGGTGATCTCGACCAGGTTCGCCGCACCCTTGCGGAAGCTCATCAGCCGGACGACGTCGCCGACGGTGACCGCCTCCTCGACCAGCGCGGCGAGCACCCGCGGGGTGGAGACCGCGACGTCCACACCCCAGGACTCGGTGTAGAGCCACTCGTTGCGCGGGTCCTTCACGCGGGCGACGACGCGGTTGACCGCGAACTCGGTCTTGGCCAGCAGCGAGACGACCAGGTTGGCCTTGTCGTCACCGGTGGCGGCGACCACGACGTCGCAGGTGGCCAGCTGGGCCTCCTCCAGGGAGGAGACCTCGCAGGCGTCGGCCTGCACCCACTCGGCGCCGGGCACCGCCCGGGTGCGGACCTTGCGGCCGTCCTTCTCGATGAGCATGACGGTGTGCCCGTTGGACAGCAGCTCCCCGGCGATCGAGCGCCCGACGGCACCCGCGCCCACGATGGCGACCCTCATCGTTGTCCCCCTCCTCCGGGGCCCTGCTCGACCACCTTGTGCACCCGCTGGCTGATCGCATCGGTCGAGGCGACGACGAGCTGGTCGCCGTCCTGCAGCACGGTGGCCGCGGTGGGCAGCTGGGCCTCGCCGTAGCGCACCAGCCACGCGGCCCGGGCGCCGGACGCCACCTCCAGCTCGGACAGCCGGCGGCCGACCCAGACGTCGGTGACCGTGACGCGCATGAGCAGCACCTGTCCGGTGGGCTCCCGCCACAGCTCGCTGACCTTGACCGAGAGCAGCTCGCGCAGCAGCCGGTTCACCGTCCACGGGACGGTGGCCACGCTCGGGATGCCCATGCGCTCGTAGACCTCGGCGCGCTTGGAGTCGTAGATGCGGGCCACGACGTGCTGGACGCCGAAGGTCTCGCGGGCGACCCGCGCGCTGATGATGTTGGAGTTGTCGCCGCTGCTCACCGCGGCGAAGGCGCCGGCGGAGTCGATGCCGGCGTCCAGGAGGGTCTGGCGGTCGAAGCCCAGGCCGGTCACCTGGCGGCCGGCGAAGTCCGGGCCCAGCCGGCGGAAGGCCTCGGGGTCCTGGTCGATCACGGCCACGCTGTGGCCGACGTCCTCGAGGCGGCGTGCGATCGCCGACCCGACGCGGCCGCAGCCCATCACGACCACGTGCACGGGGTTCTCCAAGCTCGCAGGGTGCGCCGGCCGCAGCCCGCGCGTGTCCGGCCGCGAAGCTACACCCGGCCGCCGCCGGGGCCGGGGCGCACAGCGCCGCAACTCACCCTCCCGGGCGGGGCGCGGGCGGTCCCGGCGTCCGTACCATCGCCGCCGTGCCGACCCTGTCCGATCTCGGACAACTCCCGAAGCGCCTGGTCCTGGGGCGTCCCGTCCGCAGCGACCGGCTCGGCGAGTCGCTGCTGCCCAAGCGCCTGGCGCTGCCCATCTTCGCCAGCGACCCGCTCTCCTCCGTGGCCTACGCCACGCAGGAGATCCTCATCGTGCTCACCCTCGCCGGGACGGCGTTCCTCTACCTGGCGCCGTGGCTGGCGATCGCGGTCGTCCTGCTCCTGGCCACCGTCGTCCTCTCCTACCGCCAGGTGGTGCGGGCCTACCCCTCCGGCGGGGGCGACTACGAGGTCGCGATCAAGAACCACGGGCAGTTCGCCGGGTTGACCGTCGCCAGCGCGCTGCTGGTGGACTACGTGCTCACCGTGGCGGTGTCGGTCGCGGCCGGCACGGACAACATCATCTCGGCGTTCCCGGCGCTGAACGAGCACCGCGTGGCCATCGCCGTGGGGCTGGTCGCGCTGTTGGCCGCGGCCAACCTGCGCGGGCTGCGCGAGTCCGGCCGGACCTTCGCCGTCCCGACCTACATGTTCATCTCCGGCATCCTGGTCATGGTCGTCACCGGGCTGCTCCGCCACTTCCTCGGCGACGGCGTC
>DASQNB010000753.1:0-2209 GCA_035645175.1 Geodermatophilus sp. | reverse complement strand
GAAGGACCTGGGGGCCAGCAGCTGCCATCCGCCGACGCCTGGTCCGAACACGACGAACCAGGCCAGCAGGCCGCTCACGGTCCGACGCACGCGCCCCTCCCTGGCGGGATGCCGGCGGAGGCTGCGTCCGCGGCCCCGACGAGGCCGCTCGGCACCCGCCGGGCCGGTGGGCACGATGCTCCGGCTGCCGTGCAACGGCCCACAAGGGACGAGCGGCTCTGGTCGGCCGGGGCGACGCGCCCGTCGCCGCGGGGGCCGACAGATGGTGCCAGAACCGGAGGCCACTCTCCTTCAGGTTGTGCCAGTGCTCCTCCGCCCACTCGTTCCGTAACGTGACACGGAGCAACGAGGCCGTACCGGTCCGTCACCCAGACGTCACTCCCCCTCCCCGAGGAGCCCCCGTGTCCTTCTCCACGCGCCCGCACCTGACCCTGCTCAGCGACTCCGCCACCGCCCCGCCCGCGATGCCGTGGGCGGACCTGTCCCCCGCCGGGGACCCGTCGTGGCGACTGGACGCCCTGTGCGCGGAGACCGACCCGGAGGCGTTCTTCCCGGAGAAGGGCGGCTCGACGCGCGACGCCAAGCGGGTCTGCTCCGGGTGCAGCGTGCGGGCCGAGTGCCTGGAGTTCGCACTGGCCAACGACGAGCGCTTCGGCATCTGGGGCGGCCTGTCCGAGCGCGAGCGGCGTCGCCTGCGGCTGCAGCAGCGCACCGGCCTCAGCGCCTGAGGCACCTGCTCGTCGCGTCCTTCGGCAGTGCGCCGCCGACCGTCCGGGCCGACCACGTCCCGCAGCAGCCGGACCGGCTCGGGCGTCGTCGTCACGACCCCGCACCGGTCGCGTCCTCGTCGGGCACCGTCTGCTTGATGTCCCGCGTGGCCCGGTCGACGTCCCGGCGCAGCTGGATCCGCCGCTCGGCGGCCAGGTGCCGGCGGCGCTCCTCGGCCGTCCGCGGGTGCCAGGACGGGACCGGCACGGGCCTGCCGTCGGGTCCGATGGCGACCATCGTGAAGTAGCAGCTGTTGGTGTGCCGGACCGTCTGGGCGACGAGGTCCTGCGTGGTCACCCGCACGCCGACCTCCATGGACGTGCGGCCGGTGCGGTTGACGCTCGCGTCGAAGGTGACCAGCTCACCGACGTGGATCGGTTCCCGGAAGACGACCTGGTCGACCGACAGGGTGACCGCGTACGCGCGGGCGTAGCGGGTCGCGCAGGTGTAGGCGACCTGGTCCAGGTACTTCAGCAGGGTCCCGCCGTGCACGTTGCCCGCGAAGTTGGACATGTCCGGCGTCATCAGGATCGTCATCGACAGCCGGTGCCGGTCGGCGTCCGCGGCACGGGGCTCGGGGGCCGGCCCCGGTGGCGAGTCGTTCATCGCACTCCTCCTCGACGGATCCGGGTCCACGTACCCGAGGGTGCCGGTGCCGGCGACCGGCCGGCCGGCGGCGACCCGCGGCGCGGTCGCCCCCCACCCCGCTCACCCGATCGCGTCCCCGACCGCGCGGACCAGCCGGGGAAGCGCCTCGGCCGGAGCCTGGGGCAGGAAGAGGCTCGGCTCGGTCAGCTCCAGTTCCAGCACCACCGGCGCCCCGGTGGCGTCGGCGACCAGGTCGATCCGCGCGTACAGCAGCGGCGCCGCGCCGGGCACCAGCGACGGGACCGCGTCGGCCACCGCCTGCGCCACGTCCCGCTGCTCCCGCGTCGCCGCCACGGGCCGCAGGTCCCCACGGCTGTCGCGGTCCTGCCGGACGCCCTCGCCGCGCGCCAGCTGCGGCCCCGTGCGGACGGCGTGGGAGAGCCGGCCGCCGACGAAGAGCAGCGCCGTCACGCCCGCGACGTCCACGCCGGTCAGGTACGGCTGGACCATCGCCGTCCGCCCCGCCCCGGCCAGCTCGGCCGCGTGGCCGAGCGCCGCCAGCGGGTCGAGCCAGCGGGCGGTGTCCCGGGAACCGGCCGGGACCGACGGCTTGACCACCCACTCGACGGCATCGGGCAGCTCGTCCGGGGTGAGCGGGTCCCACACCGTCGGCACCACCGGCAGGCCGGCCCGCTCCAGGTCCCGCAGGTAGGCTGATCATGAGCATCCCGCTCGTGGGCCTCTTCGTGAAGATCCTGCGGGTGCGGCCGTCGATCCTGGCCCCGGTCACGGTGCTCATCACGCTGATCGGCGTCTACACCGTCAACAACAGCGTCTTCGACATCGTGCTGGT
>DASQNB010000752.1:0-10493 GCA_035645175.1 Geodermatophilus sp. | reverse complement strand
CATCATCGGGTTGGGCTTGCCCACGAAGTAGGGCTCGGCGCCGGTGGCGCGGGTGATCATCGCCGCCACCGAGCCGGTGGCCGGGAGCGGACCCTCGGGGGAGGGGCCGGTGACGTCGGGGTTGGTCGCGATGAACCGCGCCCCGGTGCCGATCAGCCGGATCGCCCGGGTGATCGCCTCGAAGGAGTAGGTGCGGGTCTCCCCGAGGACGACGTAGTCCGGGTCGGTGTCGGTGAGGGTGTAGCCGGCCTCGTACAGCGCGGTGGTCAGGCCCGCCTCGCCGATGACGTAGGCCGATCCGCCGGGCAGCTGGGTGGACAGGAAGTCCGCCGTGGCCAGCGCCGAGGTCCAGATCGACGCCTCGGGCACCTGCAGGCCGGAGCGGGCCAGCCGCGCGGAGAGGTCGCGCGGTGTGAAGATCGAGTTGTTGGTGAGGACCAGGAAGCGCCGGCCCGCCGTGACCAGGCGGTCGAGGAAGTCGGCGGCGCCGGGGAGTGCCTGGCCCTCGTGCACCAGGACGCCGTCCATGTCGGTCAGCCAGCACTCCGCCGGCTTGCGGTCGATGCTCACCCGGGTGATCCTGCCGACCCTGCGTCGGTCCTGCTCAGCGGGAGCTCCCGGGTGGCGGCGGCGAAGGTGGTCAGTGCGTCGTCGGTGAGCCGGAACACCGTCCACTCGTCCATCGGCACCGCGCCGGCCGCCTCGTAGAACTCGATCGAGGGGGTGTTCCAGTCCAGCACCGACCACTCCAGCCGGCTGTACCCGCGCTGCACGCACACGTCGGCCAGCGTGCGCAGCAGCTCGCGGCCCAGCCCGCTGCCGCGGTGCTGCGGCTGGACGTAGAGGTCCTCGAGGTGGACGCCGTGGGTGCCGCGCCAGGTGGAGAAGGTGAGGAACCACAGCGCCGTGCCGACGACCCGGCCGTCCACCTCGGCGACGTGGCCGAACACGGCGGGGGAGTCGCCGAAGAGCGCCCCGTGCAGCTGGTCCTCGGTCATCCGGACCTCGTCCGGCGCCTCCTCGTACTCGGCCAGTTCGCGAACCAGGCCCACCACGGCGGGGACGTCGTCGGCACGGATCGGCCGGACACTCACGTGAGCAGCTCCTTGAGGCGGGCCGGAACCAGCCGGTTCAGCGGGGAGAGGACCGGCACGAGCACCGGCGCCAGCAGGTAGCCGTAGGCCAGCACGCAGCCGGTGACCACCGGGGCCAGCGCGAGACCGACGAGGACGGCCAGGACGGCGGCGACGAGCCCGTAGGGGCGCCCGCTCTTCGGGCTGACCAGCGAGCGGAACGAGCGGAAGCGGATGGTGCTGACCATCAGCAGCGCCGGGACGGCGAGGATGAGCAGCACCCACAGCCGGTCGCGGCCCTGCATCTGGTCGCCGAAGGCGGACACCGAGGCGAGCACGACACCGGCCGCACCGGGGCTGGGCAGGCCGGTGAAGTACCGCTTGTCGGCGGTCGGGTCGATCGTGGTGTTGAAGCGGGCCAGGCGGATGGCGGCGCAGGCCACCCACAGGCCGCAGACCACCCAGCCCAGCGGGTCCCAGGCGTCGCGCCCCTCGGAGAACAGCGTGAACGCCAGCAGCGCCGGGGCCAGGCCGAAGGAGACCAGGTCGGCGAGCGAGTCGAACTGCAGGCCGAACGGGGTGACCGCGCCGACCAGGCGGGCGACCGCGCCGTCGGCGATGTCGAAGACCACCGAGAGCCCGATCAGGACGGCGGCCAGCGTGTACTGGCCCCGGATGGAGACCAGGATCGCCACGAAGCCGCACATCATGTTGGCCAGCGTGAACAGGCTGGGCAGGGTCGCCAGCGCCCGCCGACGGGTGCCGCGCACCGAGCCGCGGACGAACTCGACGGTCACCGTCCGCCGGGTCTGCGGGAGGCGCCCGCCGGACGCCGAGCTGGGCACCGTCGGCCGCCTCAGCGGGCGTCGGACCAGCGGGCGATGACGGTCTCGCCGCCGCGCACCCGCTGGCCCACCCGCACGAGCACCGCGCAGTCCCGGGGCACGAAGACGTCCATCCGGGAGCCGAACTTCATCAGGCCCATCCGCTCGCCGGTGGCCAGCTGCCGGCCCACGCCGGTGCGGGTGACGATGCGGCGGGCGAGCACGCCGACGATCTGCCGGAACACCACGGTGCGCGCGCCGTCGCGCAGCCACAGTTCGCTGCGCTCGTTCCGGTGCGCCGACTCCTTGCGGTAGGCGGCCAGGAAGCTGCCCCGGCGGTAGGAGCTCTCCACGACCTCGCCGTGGTACGGCGAGCGGTTGACGTGCACGTCGACGACGGACAGGAACACGCTGACCTGCTGCCAGTCGCCCTCGGGGGCCACTCCCTCCTGCGGCTCGCCCGCGACCATCACCATGCCGTCGGCGGGGGAGAGGACGTCGTCGGCGGCCGGCGGCTCGACGTCGCAGCGCCGCTCGGGGTCACGGAAGAACAGCGCCATGTAGGCCGACAAGAGGGCGAAGGGCCAGGCGGCGAGCCGGAGGCCGCGCCGGCCGCCGGACCGCCCGGCCGCGGTGAGCACGGCGGCGGGTGCCAGGGGCCCGGTGATGAAGGGCCACCCGGCTGGGTCGATACGCATCGAGGTCAGACGGTACCGGGGCGGAGTCATCGCGAACGAGAGGTCGCCGTCCCCCGGACGCCCGGATGCCGCCCCGGGAGGGACGGCGACCGGACGCCGGTGCTCAGGCCGGGGCCGCGCCGATGTCGACCAGCCAGCGCATGCCGTAGCGGTCGGTCACCTGACCGAAGGTGTCGCCCCACACCTGCTTCTCCAGCGGGACGTCGACCCGGCCGCCCTCGGCCAGCGCCTGGAACCAGCGGGTCAGCGTCGCCTCGTCGTCCCCGGACACGGACAATGACAGCCGGTCGGGACCGGTGGCGTCGGGGTCGTGGCCGTCGGAGGCCATCAGCTCCAGGCCGTCGGACGTGCGGAGGAAGGCGTGCATGACGCCGTCGTCGGGGTACTCGTCCCCACCGCCGCCGGCGTCACCGAACGTCATCACGTCCAACTGGCCGCCGAGGACGGACCGGTAGAACTCCATCGCCTCGCGGGCGTTGCCGGAGAAGTGCAGGTACGGGTTGAGTCGGGCGGCCACGGGGTCTCCTGGGGTCGGCGGACGGGCGTCCGGGTGCGGGTGTCCAGACGGCAGACCGCCCGGGCCCGCGCAACTCATCGCCGGGGACGGCAACGGCCGGCGAGCGGGGAGCTCGCCGGCCGTTGCCGTGCTGCGCGGCCCCCTCCTGGGTCCCGCCCCGAGCGTGCGAGCGGTGCAGGGGCAGGGGGCGGCCCCGTCCCGAGGCTCACCCCGAGCCTGCGAAAGGTGAGTAGGACGGGGTCCTTCTTCAGGCGGCGGCCTTCGTCTCCCAGAAGATCTTGTCGATCTCGGCGATGTAGTCGAGCAGCTTCTGACCCTCGGCCGGGTCCATGCTGCCCTTGCCGCCGGCGGCGCCGGCCTGCTTGGTCGCCTTGTTGAACAGCTCGTGCAGCTGCGGGTACTTCTCGAAGTGCGGCGGCTTGAAGTAGTCGGTCCACAGCACCCACAGGTGGTGCTTGACCAGGTCCGACCGCTGCTCCTTGATCAGGATGGCCCTGGTGCGGTACGCCGGGTCCTCGTTGGCCTGGTACTTCTCCTGGATGGCCTTGACGGACTCCGCCTCGATGCGGGCCTGGGCCGGGTCGTACACGCCGCAGGGGAGGTCGCAGTGAGCGGTGGCCTCCACGGCGGAGAACATGCGGAATCGCATGGACGTAGCCTCCGGTTCTGTGGGGTCGGTTCATCTGCGACCCTACTCCCGGTGAGCAGCGGGGACACGTCCGAGCCGGGGGGCCCGGCAGGGGTCCCGCCGCTGGTCACCCCCTGGGTGGTGGCTCGCGTGGCCGGGCCCTCGATGACGCCCACGGTGCGCTCCGGCGACCGGCTGCTCGTGCGCCGGTCCGGCCCGGGGGACCGGGTGGGGGACGGCGACGTCGTCCTGGCCCGCTTCCCGGCGCGGCCGGAGCTGCTGGTGGTCAAGCGGGTGCGCCGGGCGGCGCCGGGCGGGCACTGGGTGGAGGGCGACAACCCCTTCGTCACCGACGACAGCCGCGCGTTCGGCCCGGCCGTCGTCGTCGGGCGGGTGGTGGCCCGGCTGTGGCCGCGCCCGGGCCGGCTGGCCGGTCGTCCCGGCTAGGCGTCCGTCCGCTGTTCGGCGTAGCGCGCGCGGCACTGGTCCATCGTCGGCAGCAGGCCCTGCTCGCGGGCCTCGGCCAGCGTGGGCGCCTGCTGGTCCTTGGCCGACAGCTCGAATGCCACGTCGGCGGGCCACGGCAGGTCCAGCTCCGGGTCCGCCGGCGAGATGCCGAACTCCCGCGCCGGGTCGTAGCCGCTGGACACCAGGTAGGTGACCGAGCTGCCGTCGGCCAGCGACAGGAAGGCGTGCCCGAGGCCCTCGGCGAGGTAGACCGCGCGCGGCTGCTCGCTGTCGAGGACGACGGCGTCGTGCACGCCGAAGGTGGGGGAGCCGACCCGGACGTCGACGACGACGTCGAGCACCCGCCCGGCCGGGCAGTAGACGTACTTGGCCTGGCCGGGGGGCACGAGGGCGAAGTGGACCCCGCGCAGCACCCCGCGGGCGGACACGCTGTGGTTGGCCTGGGCCAGCGGCAGGCCGTGGCCGACGAGCTCGGCGAGCACGTCGGCGCGGTACCACTCGGTGAACCGGCCGCGGGCGTCGCCGTGCGGCACGAGGTCGAGGACGTAGGAGTCGCCGACGGCGAGCGGGCGGATCTGCACGGCTGGACGGTAGCCAGCGCGGGGCGTGGAACGGCGCAGCGCGGTCCACTGCATGGGCCGTGTCTCCCGGAGGACGGGACGGTCGAGGGCGTGCGCGGGTCACGACTGGATTACGCTCTCGGTCCCATGGGCGCGCACCAGCTGGACGGCACCGTCGACCGCTTCGCCGACGACCCGGCGTTCGCGGTGCACGAGGGCGGCAAGCTGGCCGTACGCCCCACCCGGGCGATCGAGACGGTGGACGACCTCGCGCTGACCTACACGCCGGGGGTGGCCCGGGTGTCCAGCGCGATCGCCGCCGAGCCGGCCCTGGCCGACCGGTACACCTGGGCGCCGCGCGTGGTCGCGGTGGTCTCCGACGGCACCGCGGTCCTGGGGCTCGGCGACATCGGCCCCGCCGCGGCGCTCCCGGTGATGGAGGGCAAGGCCTGCCTGTTCAGCGAGTTCGCCGGGCTCTCGTCGGTGCCGGTGGTGCTGTCCACGACCGACGTCGACGCCATCGTGGAGACGGTGGTGGCGATCGCGCCGTCCTTCGGGGGCATCAACCTCGAGGACATCAGTGCCCCGCGCTGCTTCGAGATCGAGGACCGGCTGCGCGAGCGGCTGGACATCCCGGTCATGCACGACGACCAGCACGGGACGGCGATCGTCGTCCTGGCCGCGCTGCGCAACGCGGCGCGGGTGGTCGGCCGGGAGCTGGCCGACCTGCGGGTCGTCGTCTCCGGCGCCGGCGCGGCCGGGATCGCCTGCACCAAGATCCTGCTGGAGGCGGGCGTCGGCGACCTCGCGGTGGCCGACTCCCGGGGCGTCATCCACACCGGGCGGGAGGACCTCACGCCGGTCAAGCGCTGGGTCGCCGGGAACACCAACCGGGCGGGCTACGCGGGCACGATGGTCGGCGCGCTCGAGGGCGCCGACGTCTACCTGGGCCTGTCCGGCGGCTCGGTGCCCGAGTCGGCGATCGCCTCGATGGCGCGCGACTGCATCGTCTTCTCGCTGGCCAACCCGATCCCCGAGGTGGACCCGGAGATGGCGGCCCGGTACGCGGCCGTCGTCGCCACCGGGCGCAGTGGCGAGCCCAACCAGATCAACAACGTGCTGGCCTTCCCCGGCGTCTTCCGCGGCGCGATCGACGCCGGCGCCACCGGCATCACCGAGGAGATGAAGCTGGCCGCGGCGACCGCGATCGCCGACGTCGTGGGCGACGACGTGCGGGCCGACTACGTGGTGCCCAGCCCGCTGGACCGCCGGGTGGCCGAGGCCGTGGCGACCGCCGTGGCCGCCTGCGCCCGGGAGCAGGGCGTCACCCGATCCTGAGACGCCGAGCGTAGGGCGCGGTGGCGGCCCCCTCCTCGGCGTCCCCGAGCGTGCGAGGGGGCCCAGGAGGGGGTCCTCCTACAGGCTGCCCAGGTCCTGCAGCAGCGGGTCGACCGCCGCGCGCACGTCGGTGTTGAGGTAGACGCACCACAGCGTGGCCAGGACGAAGGCCGGCACGAGCACGCTCTTCTCCAACGCCGTCCCGGTGAGCATGGGCGTCAGCGCCAGCCGGGAGCGGCGAAGCAGCCACAGGACCGGCACCGGCACGCCCTGCGTGGTCAGGGCGTCCCCGGCGATGTGGGTGAGCACCCCCAGCGCGACCGCCCAGGGCAGCCAGCCGGGGCTGGGGGAGTACGCGAGCAGCAGCCAGGCGGCGCCCCAGGAGAGCACCAGGTTGCCGACGACGGTGTTCTCCGCCCGCCCCGGGATGACGAAGTGCAGCGCCCGCAGCGCCAGCCCGATGGCCAGGCTCATGAGCAGCAGGCTGGACCAGAACGCGTTGGCCGCGGCGAGGGCCAGGGCGCCGAAGGCCAGCGGGGCCAGGACGGCATCGTGGGTGCCCCAGCGGTGGCCCTGGGCCAGCCGGCCCACGGCCCCCGAGGGGACGTCGGTGAGCGGACCCCACATGTCCGAGACCGTGGAGCCGTTGTGGTCCAGGTCGGGCAGCATGGCCATCCCACCGACGGCGGCGATCCAGGCGACCTGGCCGACGGTGCCGCCGACCGGGGCCCAGGGCAGCGTCGCGGCGCCGGCGGCGAGCCCGGAGAGCGCGTGGGAGTGACCGAGCACGGACACAGCGTGCCGTCGTCCGACCTGCTGTCCGTGCAGGCGCGCCCCGACGACCACGAGATCGGCGATCTCGTGACTCCGTCCAGGGCCCCGCCCCGAGCTTGCGAGGGGCGGGGAGGAGTGGGTCCTTCTCCTACTCGTCGTCCTCGGTGCCGCCGCGGGCCAGCCAGGTGGCCAGCCGCTCGACGGGCACCTCGAAGTCGGGGTGCTGGTCGACGAAGGCCTGCAGCTGGTCGGCCAGCCAGGCGAGGGTCACCTGCTCCTCGCCCCGCCGGTCGGCCAGCTCCTCCAGGCCCCTGTCGGTGAAGTACATGCTCGGTCGCGTACGGGTCAGTCGGCGAAGGCCTGCGCGACGAGCTGCTTCTGCTCGACCTCGTGCACCTTCGCCGAGCCGACGGCCGGGCTGGCCGAGGCACGCCGGCTCACCGGGCGCAGGCGGCGCCCGGCCGGCAGGTGCTCGGGCAGGTTGACGGCCATGAACTGCCAGGCGCCCATGTTGGCCGGCTCCTCCTGCACCCAGACGACGTCGTCGGCGTTCGGGTAGCGCTCCAGCTGCTGCACGATCTCCTCGGCGGGCAGCGGGTAGAGCTGCTCGACGCGGAGGACGGCGGTGTCGGCGCGGCCCTCGGCCTCGCGCTGGGCGAGCAGGTCGTAGGCGACCTTGCCGCTGCACAGCAGCACCCGGCGCACCGCGCCGTCCTCGAGCGGCTCGCCACCCACGCCCGGGTCGGGCAGCACCGGCCGGAAGGACTCGTCGGTGAAGTCCGGGACCGGGCTGACCGCGGCCTTGGCCCGCAGCAGCGACTTCGGCGTGAACACGACCAGCGGCCGGTGCACGTCGGAGAGCGCCTGGCGGCGGAGCAGGTGGAAGTAGTTGCCCGGCGTCGAGCAGTTGGCGACGGTCATGTTGTTCTCCGCCGACAGCTGCAGGAACCGCTCGATCCGGCCGCTGGAGTGGTCCGGACCCTGGCCCTCGAGACCGTGCGGCAGCAGCAGGACGACGCCGGAGCGCTGGCCCCACTTGGCCTCACCGGAGCTGATGAACTCGTCGATGACCATCTGCGCGCCGTCGACGAAGTCGCCGAACTGCGCCTCCCACAGCACCAGCGCCTTCGGGTTGGCGACGGAGTAGCCGTACTCGAAGCCCAGCGCCGCGTACTCCGAGAGCAGCGAGTCGTAGACGAAGAACTTCGCCTGGTCCTCCGACAGGTTCGCCAGCGGGGTGTACTCCGCCGCGCTCTCCCGGTCGATGAGCACCGAGTGGCGCTGCACGAACGTGCCGCGGCGGGAGTCCTGGCCGGCCAGCCGCACGGGGACGCCCTGCATGAGCAGCGACCCGAAGGCCAGCAGCTCGCCCATCGCCCAGTCGACGCCGCCCTCGCTGACCATCGCCGCGCGCCGCTCCAGCATCCGCTTCAGCTTCGGGTGGGCGCTGAAGTCCGGCGGGAGGGAGACGTGCGCGTCCCCGATCGCCTTCATGACCTCGGGGCTGATCGCGGTGGCGACCGTCGTCGACTGCTGCGCCGGCTGGTCCATGACCGGCTGGGCCTTGGGCGTGTCCGTCGTGTCGTGGGTCTCGGAGAAGGCCCGCTCCAACTGGTCGCGGTAGTCCTTGAGCGCCTCCTCGGCCTCCTGCAGCGTGATGTCGCCGCGGCCGATGAGGGACTCGGTGTAGAGCTTCCGGACCGAGCGCTTGCGGTCGATGATGTCGTACATCAGCGGCTGGGTCATCGAGGGGTCGTCGCCCTCGTTGTGCCCACGCCGGCGGTAGCACACCAGGTCGATGACGACGTCCTTCTTGAACGCCTGCCGGTAGTCGACCGCCAGCCGCGCCATCCGCACGCAGGCCTCGGGGTCGTCTCCGTTCACGTGGAAGACCGGTGCGCCGATCATCCGTGCGACGTCGGTCGAGTAGAGGCTCGAGCGGGCCGCCGCCGGGCTGGTGGTGAACCCGACCTGGTTGTTGATGACGACGTGCACGGTGCCGCCGGTGCGGTAGCCGCGCAGCTGGGAGAGGTTCAGGGTCTCCTGGACCACGCCCTGCCCGGCGAACGCGGAGTCGCCGTGCAGCAGGACGGGCAGCACGGTGAAGCCCTGCTCGCCCTTGTCGATCATGTCCTGCTTGGCCCGCACGATGCCCTCGAGGACGGGGTTGACCGTCTCCAGGTGAGAGGGGTTGCTGGCCAGGGAGACGTCGATCCCGGCGCCGGGGCGCAGCGGGTTCTCGAACCGGCCGGTCGCACCCAGGTGGTACTTGACGTCGCCGGAGCCCTGGACGCTGCCGGGGTCCATGTTGCCCTCGAACTCGCCGAAGATCTTGGCGTAGCTCTTGCCGAGGACGTTGGCCAGCACGTTGAGCCGGCCGCGGTGCGCCATGCCGATCGCGACCTCGTCCAGGTCGTGGTCGGTGCCGGCGATGAGCACCTCGTCCAGCAGCGGGATGACCGACTCGCCGCCCTCGAGGCTGAACCGCTTCTGGCCGACGTACTTGGTCTGCAGGAAGGTCTCGAACGCCTCGGCGGCGTTGAGCCGGCCCAGCACGTGCTTCTGCTTCTGCCGGTCCGGCTGCTCGGCCTTGAGCTCGACCCGCTGCTGGATCCACTCCCGCTCTTCGGGGTCGGTGATGTGCATGTACTCCACGCCGACGGTGCGGCAGTAGGAGTTGCGCAGCACCCCGAGGACGTCGCGCAGCGCCATGACCTTCTCGCCGGCGAAGCCGCCGACGGGGAACCTGCGGTCGAGGTCCCACAGCGTCAGGCCGTGCTGGAGGATGTCCAGGTCGGGGTGGCTGCGGACCTTGAACTCGAGCGGGTCGGTGTCGGCCATGAGGTGGCCGTTGCGCCGGTACGAGTCGATGACCTCGATGACCCGGGCTTCCTTGTCGATCTGCCCCTCGCGGCTGACCCGCACGTCGGGCATCCAGCGCACCGGCTCGTAGGGGACGCGCAGCGACCGGAAGACGCCGTCGTAGAAGCCGTCCTCCCCGAGGAGCAGGGAGTGCAGGCGGCGCAGGAAGTCGCCGGACTCCGCGCCCTGGATGATCCGGTGGTCGTACGTCGAGGTCAGCGTGATGATCTTGCTGACCGCCATGTCGGTGAGCGCCTCGGGGCTCATCCCCTGGAACTCGGCCGGGTAGTCCATGGCGCCGACGCCGATGATCGCGCCCTGGCCGGCGGTCAGCCGCGGCACCGAGTGGTTGGTGCCGATCGTGCCCGGGTTGGTCAGGCTGATCGTGGTGCCGGAGAAGTCCTCGAGGGTCAGCTTGCCGGCGCGGGCGCGGCGGATGACGTCCTCGTAGGCGCCCCAGAACTGGGCGAAGTCCATCTCCTCGGCGCTCTTGATCGAGGCGACGACGAGGGAGCGCGAGCCGTCGGCCTTGGGCAGGTCGATGGCCAGGCCGAAGTTGACGTGCTCGGGCTGCACGAGGGTCGGCTTGCCGTCGACCTCGGCGAAGGCGGCGTTCATGTTCGGGAAGTCGTCGAGCGCCCGGACCAGCGCGTAGCCGATCAGGTGGGTGAACGAGACCTTCCCGCCGCGGGAGCGGGCCAGGTGGTTGTTGACGACGATGCGGTTGTCGGCCAGCAGCTTGGCCGGCACC
>DASQNB010000751.1:0-3742 GCA_035645175.1 Geodermatophilus sp. | reverse complement strand
CCGGACGGCGGTCGACGCGATGCGCTCGCTGCAGTGGCTGGAGGAGGCCCTGGCGCTGCGCGACCCGGCGTCCGCACCGCCCCCGCCCCCGGCCGCCCCGGCGCTGTCGGGCTGGTCGTTCACCGAGCTCGGCGTCGACGGGGTCTCCGGCCCGCGGGCGGCCGAGGTCCTCGCCGCCCTCGGGTTCACGCACACCGGACAGCACCGCTCCAAGCCGGTGCAGCTGTGGGAGCAGGGCGGCGCGCGGGTGCTGCTCAACGCCTCCACGAACCGGGCCGACGTGGTCCGCCCCGCGGCGGCCGGCGTCGCCTCGGTCGCCGCGCTGGGCCTGGAGAGCGCGGACCCCGGCCGCTCCGCGGCGCGGGCCGAGGCGATGAGCGCTCCGGTCCTCCCTCGCACCCGCGGCGCCGCCGAGGCCGAGCTGTCCGCCGTCGCCGCCCCGGACGGCACGCAGGTCTTCTTCACCCGCACCGTCCCCGACGGCTGGCCGGCCGACTTCCTGCCCACCGGCGAGCGGCCGGGGCCCGGTGCCGGGATCACCGGCGTCGACCACGTCGGGCTCACCCAGCCGTTCGACTCCTTCGACGAGGCAGGGCTGTTCTACCGGGCGGTGCTGGGCCTGGAGACGCAGGAGGTCACCGAGCTGGCCGCGCCGTTCGGGCTGGTGCGCACCCGGGCGGTCACCGGCCCCGGCCGGGCGGTGCGCCTGGCGCTGTCGGCCGCCACCCTGCGCCGCGGCGGCTGGGCACCGGGGGTGCCCGAGCCGCAGTACGTCGCCCTCGCCACCGACGACCTGGTCGCCACCGCGGGGCGGCTGCGCGCGGCCGGGGCGCCGCTGCTGCCGCTGCCGGCCAACTACGCCGACGACCTCGAGGCCCGCTTCGACCTGCCCGCCGACGTGCTGGCCGCGGTCCGGGAGCACGGGCTCATGTACGAGGAGGACGGCGCCGGCGGCTACCTGCACCTGGCCACCGAGGTGCTCGGCGACCGGGTGTTCTTCGAGGTGGTGCAGCGCCTCGGCGGCTACGACGGCTACGGCACCGCCGACGCGCCGGTGCGGATGGCCGCGCACCGGCGGCTGCGCCAGGCGGCCGCCGTCCCCGTGCCGCGCTGAAAGAGGACCCCCTTGCCCCCCACCGCTCGCACGCTCGCGGCGGGACCCTGCAAGGGGGCCGGGTCCTCCCTCAGCGCAGGTGGGTGTCGAAGAAGCGCAGGATCCGCGCCCAGGCGTCCTCGGCCGAGGGGTGGTGGTAGCTGAAGCCGGCCACCCGCTCCAGGACGGCGAACGGCCCGCTGTTGTGCCGGTTCATGAACGAGTGCCCGGCGTCGGGGTACTCGTGGACGTCGTGCGGCACGCCGTGCTCGGTGAGCACCCGGTCCAGCCGCTGCGCCGCCCCGCGGAAGGCCCGGTCCTTCCTCCCGTAGCTGGCCACGACCGGGCAGGCACCGGCCAGCACCTCCTCGGCGTTCTTCGGCACCAGCCCGTAGTTGGGTGCGGCGACGTCGAAGCCCCGGGTGGCGCCGATCAGCGCGAAACCGCCGCCCATGCAGAACCCGAGGACGCCCACCCGGCCGGTGCAGTCGGATCGGCCGGCCAGCCAGCTGCGGGCCGCCTCCAGGTCGCCGAACGCCGGGCCCTCCTGGCGCACCATGTCGCCGAAGGTGCGCTTCAGGCAGCGCGCGGCCCCGCCGGCGCTGAACAGGTCGGGGGCGAGCGCGAGGTAGCCGGCCGAGGCCAGCCGGTCGGCCTGCTCCCGGGTGTCGTCGGTCAGCCCGAACGCCTCGTGCACGACGACCACCCCGGGCCACGGCCCCTCCCCCACGGGCGGGACGGCGAGGTGGGCGCGCAGCTGCGGGGCGCTGGCGCCGCCGGGGACGGTGGTGTCGGGCACGGGCGGCTCCCGTCGTCGGGCCGGTCGGGCCCCGGACGCTACCCAGCCCGCCCGTCCCCGGCAGCGCGGCAGGCATGTCCCGGCCCCCGGCCCCCGGCGCACCGGGCCCTTCCGCGGCGCCGCCGACCGCGGGAGGGTCTGACCCCACGCACCTGCTGGAGGCCGACGATGAGCGCACCGCCGCGGATGGACCCGACCTTCTACCGGAGCGCTGCCGACGCGATCGCCGCGCCCACCGAGCAGCTGGCCTACGTGGTCGCATTCGACCGCGCCGGCACCAGACCGGACGCCCTCACCGTCGTCGACACCGACGCGGACTCCCCCACCTACGGGCAGCTGGTCGGCTGGGCGGAGCTGCCCACCGTCGGCGACGAGCTGCACCACTTCGGCTGGAACGCCTGCTCGAGCGCCCTGAAGCACGAGGGCCACGACATGGGCTCCGACGGCCTGCAGCGCCGCTACCTGCTGCTGCCCGGCCTGCGCAGCTCGACCATCCACGTCTACGACACCCGGCCCGACCCCCGGTCGCCGCGGCTGCACAAGACGATCACGGCCGAGGAGCTCGCCGAGAAGGCCGGCTACTCGCGGCCGCACACCCTGCACTGCGGGCCGGACGGCGTCTTCCTCACCTGCCTGGGCAGTGGCGAGGGGGACGACGGCCCCGGCGGGATCGCCCTGCTGGACCACAGCACCTTCGACGTCCTGCGGGCGTGGGAGACCGACCGCGGCCCGCAGTACCTGGCCTACGACGCCTGGTGGCACCTGAACCAGAACACCCTGGTCTCCAGCGAGTGGGGCACCCCGGCGATGGTCGAGGACGGGCTGGTCCCCGAGCTGCTGCTGGCCAACCGGTACGGCCACCGGCTGCACTTCTGGGACCTCGCCGAGGGCCGGCACCAGCAGACCGTCGACCTCGGGTCCGAGCACCAGATGGTGCTGGAGCTGCGGCCCTCCCACGACCCGGACGCCACCTGGGGATTCGTCGGTGTCGTCGTCTCCACCGCCGACCTGTCGGCGTCGGTCTGGCGCTGGCACCGCGACGGCGAGGAGTGGAAGGCCGAGAAGGTCATCACGATCCCCGCCGAGCCGGCCGACCCGGACGACCTGCCGCCGGCGCTCAAGCCGTTCTCGGCGGTGCCGCCCCTGGTCACCGACATCGACCTGTCGGTCGACGACCGGATGCTCTACGTCTCCTGCTGGGGCACCGGCGAGCTCAAGCAGTTCGACGTCAGCGACCCCGCGACCCCGCGCGAGGTGGGCTCGATCCGGCTCGGCGGCGTGGTCCGGAAGACCGCCCACCCGGCCGCGCCGGGCGAACCGCTGGCCGGCGGCCCCCAGATGGTCGAGGTCAGCCGCGACGGCCGGCGGGTCTACGTGACCAACTCGCTCTACGGCGCGTGGGACGACCAGTTCTTCCCCGACGGCACCGGCTCGTGGATGGCGAAGGTCGACGCCGACCCGCGGGCCGGCGGGCTCACCCTCGACGAGCGGTTCTTCCCGCACGGCGAGGACTGGCGCGGACTGCGGCCCCACCAGGTCCGGCTGCAGGGCGGGGACGCCTCGTCGGACTCCTACTGCTACCGGTGACGCCCCCTTGCGAGTTCGGGGCGGTGCCCGGGAGGGTGGCCCCCCTCCAGGGTCCCGCCGCGAGCCTGCGAGTGGCGGAGGGCAGGGGGGTCCTCTCTCAGCCGGTGAAGGCGAGCGTCTCGGCCAGCCGGTGCGGCGTCACGGTCTTGAGCCGCGCGACCGCGTCGGCCAGCGGCACCAGCTCGATCTCCGTGCCGCGCAGGGCCACCATCCGGCCGACCTGCCCGTCGTGCGCGGCGACGGTGGCGTGCAGGCCGAAGCGG
>DASQNB010000750.1:0-12688 GCA_035645175.1 Geodermatophilus sp. | reverse complement strand
GCGGTCGGTTCGTCGCGTCGGTGAACCACCCGTTCCGCTGGCCGCTGCCCGACTCCCCCGACCCCGCGGACCTGCGGGTCGTCTCGTCCTACTTCGACCGGACGCCGTACGTGGAGACCGACGAGGACGGGGCGACCGTCTACGTCGAGCACCACCGCACGGTCGGTGACTGGGTGCGCGCCGTCGCCGGCGCGGGGCTGGTGCTCGAGGACCTCCTCGAGCCCGAGTGGACGCCGGGCCGTACGCAGGAGTGGGGCCAGTGGTCGCCGGCCCGCGGGGCGCTGGTCCCCGGCACCCTGGTCCTGGTCTGCTCGAAGCCCGCCTGAGGACGGAGCGGCCAGGATGCAGTAGAAGGACCCCGTCCTACTCACCCCTCGCGAGCTCGGGGCGAGCCTCCGGACGAGGCCGCGGGGCACATCAGGGTCCTCCTGCCTTCACCAGGCGTCCCCGTCCCGCCAGTCGCAGGTGAGGCTCCCGTCGAGGTCGAGGGTTCCGGAGGCCGGGAGGACGAACACCGCCCCGTCGTCCTCCGGAGTGCGGACCGTCCCGGACGGGGTGAGCACGGACGTCGGCCCGCGCCAGCGCTGCCAGCCGCGGGCGGTGTAGAGGGCGGCGCCGTCGTCGCTGGCGCTGAGCGCGCCCAGGTCGTAGGCGCCGCGGACGAGCTCCTCGAGCTCGCTCATGACCGCGGAGGCGACGCCCCGGCGCCGGTGGCCGGGCCCGACGGCGACTCCTTCGACGTAGCCGGCGCGCAGCGCGCGGCCGCCGTGGACCAGCCGGCGCTGGACGACGGCGCCGTGGCCGACCAGCGCGCCGTCCTGCCAGGCCAGCGCGTGCAGGCCGCCGAGGGTGTGGTCCCAGTCCGCGTCGTCGAAGGCGCCGTCGAACGCCTCGTCGAGCAGCCGCCGGACCGCCGCGAGGACCTGCCCCGGCACGTGGGCGGTGTGCCGCACCTCGACCGTCACCACGCCGGCATCCTCGCAGCCCGACCCTCGACCTCAGGTCGTGGCTGAGGTCGAGGGGTCAGCCGGCCGCAACCGCGACACGGCCGCGGCTCGGGGCCCGTGCTGAGCCTGCGCGGGGTGGTGAGGACGGCGGTCCCTGCCGGGTCCGGCCCTCGCCTGGCGTCGGCCTCCCCCACGGCACCGCCCCGAGCGTGCGAGGGGTGGGCAGGAGGAGGTCCTTCGACGAGTGGCGGGGTCCTCTGTCAGTGGGCGGCGTCGTCCCAGGTCCGGCCGAATCCGACCGAGACCTCCAGCGGCACCGAGAGCTGCGCGGCGCCGGCCATCTCGCGGCGCACCAGGGTCTCCAGCGCGTCCCGCTCCCCCGGCGCCACCTCGAGCACGAGCTCGTCGTGCACCTGCAGGAGCATCCGCGAGCGCAGCCCCTCGCCGGCGATGGCCTGCTCGACCCGCAGCATGGCGACCTTGATGACGTCGGCCGCCGAGCCCTGGATCGGGGCGTTGAGCGCCATCCGCTCGGCCATCTGGCGGCGCTGCCCGTTGTCGCTGGTCAGGTCGGGCAGGTAGCGGCGGCGGCCCAGCGTCGTCTCGGTGTAGCCGGTCTGCCGGGCGTCCTCGACGACGCCGTCGAGGTACTCGCGGATGCCGCCGAAGCGCTCGAAGTAGGCGTGCATCTGCTCGCGCGCCTCCTCGGTCGAGATGCGCAGCTGCGCGGCCAGCCCGTAGGCGGACAACCCGTAGGCCAGGCCGTAGCTCATCGCCTTGATCCGGCGGCGCATCTCGGGGTCGACGTCCTCGATCGGGATGTCGTAGGCCCGCGAGGCGACGAAGGAGTGCAGGTCCTCCCCGGACGTGAAGGCCTCGATCAGGCCCTCGTCACCGGAGAGGTGGGCCATGATCCGCATCTCGATCTGGCTGTAGTCCGCCGTCATCAGCGACTCGTAGCCGGTACCGACGACGAAGGCCTGCCGGATCCGGCGGCCCTCCGCGGTGCGGATCGGGATGTTCTGCAGGTTGGGGTCGATCGAGGACAGCCGACCGGTGGCCGCGATGGTCTGCTGGAACGTGGTGTGGATGCGGCCCGCGTCGTCGACCATCGGGATGAGGCCGTCGATGACGGTGCGCAGCCGGGTCACGTCCCGGTGCCGCAGCAGGTGCTCGAGGAACGGGTGGCCGGTCTGCGCCAGCAGCGAGGTCAGCGCCTCGGCGTCGGTCGTGTAGCCGGACTTGATCTTCTTGGTCTTGGGCAGGCCGAGCTCGTCGAACAGCACCGCCTGCAGCTGCTTGGGCGAGCCGAGGTTCACCTCCCGGCCGATCACCGCGTAGGCCTCGGCGGCAGCGGCGGCCACGCCGTCGGCGAACTCCCGCTGCAGCTCGCGCAGGAAGTCGAGGTCGGCGGCGATCCCGCGCTGCTCCATGCGGGCCAGCACGAAGGTCAGCGGCAGCTCGATCTCGCCCAGCAGCGAGTCGCCGCCGCGCTGCCCGAGCACGGACTCCAGCGCGTCGGAGAGGTCGTTGACCGCCACGGCCTTGAGGACGTCGGCGTGCGCGGCCTCGCGGGCGAGGTCCTCCTCCGAGGGCCCCAACCCGTCGAGGGTCAGCTGGGTCTCCTCGGCGGCGGAGTCCTTGAGCTCGCGGCGCAGGTAGCGGACGGCGAGGTCGCCCAGGTCGAAGGACCGCTGCCCGGGCAGCGCCAGGTACGCGGCCAGCGCGGTGTCGCTGACCACGCCGGCGAGCTCCCAGCCGCGTGCCCACACGGCCAGCAGCGGGCCCTTGACCTCGTGCACCACCTTCTGGGCGGCCGGGTCGGCCAGCCACGTGGCCAGCGCCTGCTCGTCTGCGGCGTCCAGGGCGGGACCGAGGTCGACGAAGGTGGCGTGGTCGTCGGCGGCGGCCAGCGCGAGGCCGGTCAGCTCACCGGTGCCCCGCCCCCAGGTGCCCCGGAAGACGAGCCCCGTACGGCTGGTGCGAGCGTGCTCGTCGAGCCAGGCGCCGAGCCCGCCGGCGGGCACCTCGTCCTCGGCGACGTCGAAGCCGCCCTCGGCCTCCGGCTCGGCGCTGGTGAGCGTGGCGAACAGCCGGTCGCGCAGCACCCGGAACTGCAGGTTGTCGAAGAGGGTGTGCACCTCGTTGCGGTCCCACGCCTGGGCGGCGAGGTCGGCCGGGCTCAGTTCCAGCGGCACGGAACGGTCCAGCTCGGTGAGCCGCCGGTTCTGCAGCACCGAGGACAGGTGCTCGCGCAGCTTGTCGCCGACCTTGCCCTTCACCGTGTCGACCTGGTCGACCAACGCGTCGAGCGAGCCGTACTCGCGGACCCACTTGGCCGCGGTCTTCTCCCCCACGCTCGGGATGCTCGGCAGGTTGTCGCTGGGGTCGCCTCGCAGCGCCGCGAAGTCGGGGTACTGGACCGGTGACAGGCCGTACTTGGCCTCGACCTCCTCCGGCGTGAACCGGGTGAGGTCGGAGACGCCCTTGCGCGGGTACAGCACGGTGACGTGCTCGTTGACCAGCTGCAGGGCGTCGCGGTCGCCGGTGCAGATGAGCACGTCCATGCCCTGTTCGACGGCCTGCACGGTCAAGGTGGCGATGACGTCGTCGGCCTCGAAGCCCTCGGCGGTGATGACCGGGATGTGCAGCGCGGCCAGCACCTCCTGGATCAGGCTGACCTGCCCGCGGAAGTCGGTCGGGCTCTCGGTGCGGTTGGCCTTGTAGTCCGCGTAGATCTCGCTGCGGAAGGTCTTGCGCCCCACGTCGAAGGCGACCGCCACGTGGCTGGGCTGCTCGTCGCGCAGCACGTTGATCAGCATCGAGGTGAAGCCGTAGACCGCGTTGGTCGGCTGCCCGGTCGTCGTCGAGAAGTTCTCGACCGGCAGCGCGAAGAAGGCGCGGTAGGCCAGGGAGTGGCCGTCGAGCAGCAGCAGCCGGGGACGCGTCCCGCCGGCAGCGGGGACGGCGGGGCTGGACGCGGGGGCGGAGACCGGAGCGGACATCGCCGCCGATCCTAGGTCCGCCCACCGACGACGCCCGGGCACCGAGCCGCCGCCGTCCGGCGTCCCGGCGCTGGTTACGGTGCCGGGGTGACCGTGGACCGCCCCGCCTGGCTCGACGCCGGGCAGATGAGCCCGCTGGACGACAAGCTCGGCATCCGGATCACCGACTTCGACCCCGACCACGTGGTCGCCACCATGCCGGTCGAGGGCAATCAGCAGCCCTTCGGCCTGCTGCACGGCGGTGCCACCTGCTCGCTGGTCGAGACCGTCGGCTCCTGGGCCGCGGCGCTGGGCGCCGGCCCCGGCCGGCAGGCCGTCGGCGTGGAGCTCAACGTCAGCTACCTGCGCGCGGCCACCCACGGCGCCGTCACCGCCGTCGCCACGCCGGTGCGCCGCGGCCGGACGCTGGCCACCTTCACCATCGAGGTCACCGACGACCGGGGACGGGTCACGGCGACCGCCCGGCTCACCTGCATGCTGCTCGCCACCTGATCCGGCCCTCCTGCAGGGTCCCGCCGCGAGCGCGCGAGCGGCGGGGGGCAGGAGGGTCCTTCATCCCTCCGCGGCGTCGAGCAGCGACCCCAGGCGGGCCGGCGGACGGCGGCGCACCGGCGGACGGCGCGGCACCGGGACGGTCCCCCCGCCGCGCTGCCAGGCCGCCAGCGTCCGCGCGAGGGTCTCCCGCGGCACGATCCGCCGGGTGGTCAGCGGCGCGAAGCCCATCCGCGCGAAGAACCGCTGCCGCTCGGCCTCGTGCCCGCCGACGGCGCCGACGACGTGCTCGGCACCGACCCGGGAAGCGTGCGCCACGGCGGCGGCGAGCAGCGCCGCGCCGGCCCCGCACCGGCGGTGGTCCCGGTGGACGACGAGGTTGTCGACCGTCACCTGGGGGACGCCGAGGACCACCGACAGCGGGTCGACGCCGAGGACGGCCAGGCCGACGACCAGCTCGCTGCCGCTCGCCCCGCCGTCCGGGGCGTTCGGCCCGGGCAGGACGGCGAGCACGACCCGGTGCGCCGGGTCGGCGAGCAGGCGGCGGAAGCCGGCGGCGGCCGCGGCGCCGGGGGTCTGACCGGTCAGCACGCCCTCGGCGTGGGCCTCGGCGCGGTGCTGACGCACCAGGGCGAGCACGGCGGGCAGGTCGGCGGGACGCGCGGCGCGCGTCGTGACGCGGGACCGGGAACCGGGAACTGACACGGGGGCCTCCCTGGACGGTGGCCAGAGACTGCACCTGCCGACCCCGGCGGCCACGACGGCGCGCCGCCCGCGGGACGGGTGTGACGGGTGCGGCGTGTCGCGGACAGGTAACAGCTCGCTCCGACGTGCGCGTCCGGCAACAGAGCTGGGCTACCGTCCCCCCTCATGCGCAGAGCCAGGGAGGCCGAGTGACCAACGCGGCAGGCCGTGTACCGGGACACGGTGCACCGAGGGGACCCGCCCGAACCCGGCGCCGTCGCGTCCGGACATCCCGGACGTCACGGGGCCGGGTGCTGCTGCGCCTGCTCCTGCTGAGCGTCCTCGGTGGTGTGGCGCTGACGCTGGCTCCCGGCGTCGCGTCCGCCCAGCCCGGGGAGAGCACAGCCACCGAGCAGGTGTCGGGCACCCTCCAGACCAACCTCTCCGGGCCGATCGAGGGCGTCGAGGTGGTCGTCACCACCGCCGACGGCAGCGAGATCGACACGGTCGAGACCGACGAGAACGGCCGGTGGGTGGTCCCCCTGCCCGGGCCGGGCCAGTACACCGTGACGATCGACGAGGAGGGGCTGCCCGAGGGCGTGGTCCTCACCGGCGAGAACACCCGCACGGTGACCGTCGACTCCGGACGCAACCAGGGCGTGATCATCGCGCTCAGCGACGGCAGCACCGGCGCCGGAGGTGGCACCGTCCGCTGGGTGCAGCTGTTCGTCGAGGGCCTGCGCTTCGGCCTGCTCATCGCCATGGCCGCGGTCGGGCTCTCGCTGATCTTCGGCACCACCGGCCTGACCAACTTCGCGCACGGCGAGCTGGTCACCATCGGTGCGATCGCCGCGTGGTTCATCAACGTCCAGGGCGGTGTGCCGCTCATCCCCGCGGCGTTGATCGCCATGGTGATCGGCGCGGGCGTCGGGGCGCTCAACGAGCTGGCCATCTGGCGGCCGCTGCGCCGCCGCGGCACCGGCCTGATCGCCGCGCTGGTCATCTCGATCGGCCTGTCGATGCTGCTGCGGTACCTGTACCAGATCATCTTCGGCGGCCGGTCCGAGGCGTACGCGGACTACCGCGGCCAGCGGGCGATCGACTACGGCCTGTTCAGGATGACCAACGCCGACCTCGCATCGATCGTCATCGCGCTCGCCGTCCTGGTCCTGGTCGCCGTCATGCTGCAGCGCACCAAGATCGGGAAGGCGATGCGGGCGGTGGCCGACAACCGCGACCTCGCGGCGTCCTCCGGCATCAACGTCAACCGCGTCATCCTGGTCGTCTGGATGATGGGTGGCGCGCTGGCGGCCCTGGGCGGCGTCCTGCTGGGGCTGTCCGACGAGGTGCAGTGGGACATGGGCTTCCGGCTGCTGCTGCTGATGTTCGCCGGCGTCACCCTCGGCGGGCTGGGCACCGCCTACGGCGCCCTCCTCGGCAGCATCGTCGTGGGGGTGTTCGTGCAGATGTCGACGCTGGTCATCCCGAACGACGTCAAGTACGTCGGCGGGCTGCTCCTGCTGATCGTGATCCTCATCGTGCGGCCGCAGGGCATCCTCGGCAGCCGGGTACGGGTGGGCTGAGCCATGGGTGCACTGATCGACGCCTTCGCCGTCGCCCTCAAGGCCGGCCTCGGCTTCCAGGCCGTCTTCCTGGCGCTGCTCGCCATCGGCATCAACGTGCAGTTCGGCTACACCGGGCTGCTCAACTTCGGCCAGATCGCCTTCGCCATGCTCGGCGGGTACGGCATCGCGATCTCGGTCAGCCAGTGGGGCCTGCCCTTCTGGGTGGGCGTGCTCGTCGGCATCCTGGCCGCCGTCGTCCTCGCCCTGCTGCTCGGCCTGCCGACGCTGCGGCTGCGCGCGGACTACCTCGCCATCGCGACCATCGCGGCGGCCGAGGGCCTGCGACTGCTCTTCCGCTCGGTGTCGGCCACGCCGGTCACCAACGGCACCCGCGGCCTGTCCGGGTTCAACGCCGACTTCGTGGCCCTCGCCCCGTGGGACACCGCCCGGCAGTACCCGATCCTCGGCACCCGGTGGAGCGGCGCCGAGCTGTGGGTCACGGTCGTCGGCTGGACGCTGGTGGCGCTGGCCTGCCTGCTGATCTGGCTGCTGGTCCGCAGCCCGTGGGGCCGGGTGGTCAAGTCCATCCGCGAGGACGAGGACGCCGTCCGCGCACTGGGGAAGAACGTCTACGTCTACAAGATGCAGGCGCTGGTCCTCGGCGGTGTCCTGGGCGCCCTCGGCGGGATGATCTACGCGCTGGGCACCGCGTCGGCCAACCCCGACCAGTACCAGAACGCCAACACGTTCCTCGCCTACGCCGCCCTCATCCTGGGCGGTGCGGCCCGTGTCCTCGGACCGGTGGTCGGCTCGATGCTGATGTACTTCATCATCCAGTTCGCCGACACCGGACTGCGTACGCTGATCGGGAACGGGATCATCCCCGAGGGCCTGCTCTCGGCGACCGACGTGGCGCAGATCCGGTTCGTGCTGATCGGGCTCGGACTCATGCTGCTGCTGGTCTTCCGCCCGCAGGGCATCTTCGGTGACCGACGAGAGGTGATGCTCGATGCCCGCTGACCAGACGTCCGGCGAGCCGGCCGCCGTCGGCGCGCACGCCGCGTCGCTGGACCCGGCCGCGACCGGGCGCGCGCCCCGGCTGCTCGCCCGTGCCGCGCTGCGCGACCTCCCCTGGGAGGTGGGGGTCGCCAAGCCCGACCCAGCGGTCGTCGTCGACGGGGTCACCCGCACCTTCGGTGGCCTCACCGCCGTGTCGGTGGACCACCTGGAGATCCAGCGCGGCGGGATCACCGGCCTCATCGGCCCGAACGGCGCCGGCAAGACGACGCTGTTCAACCTGCTGACCGGCTTCGACCAGCCCAACACCGGCACCTGGTCCTTCGACGGCCGCTCGCTGGGCAAGCTCGCACCGCACCAGGTGGCCCGGCTGGGCGTCGTGCGCACCTTCCAGCTCACCAAGGCGCTGTCCCGGCTGACCGTGCTGCAGAACATGCTGCTCGGCGCGCAGGGACAGAAGGGCGAGAGCTTCTTCCGGGCCCTGGTGCCCGGGACGTGGCGTGCGCAGGAGCGGCAGAACACCGAGAAGGCGATGGACCTGCTCGGTCGCTTCAAGCTGGACCGGAAGAAGGACGACTTCGCCGGCACCCTGTCCGGCGGCCAACGCAAGCTGCTGGAGATGGCCCGCGCGCTGATGAGCGACCCCAAGGTCGTCATGCTCGACGAGCCGATGGCCGGGGTGAACCCGGCCCTCACGCAGAGCCTGCTCGGGCACGTCAAGGACCTGCGCGAGGAGGGCATGACGGTGGTCTTCGTCGAGCACGACATGGACGTCGTCCGGGACATCAGCGACTGGGTCGTCGTCATGGCCGCCGGCAAGGTCATCGCCGAGGGCCCGCCGGAGTCCATCAGCCAGAACCAGGCGGTCGTCGACGCCTATCTCGGCGCACACCACGACGCTCCGCTCACCGTCGAGGAGGAGGACCGCGTCCTCGCCGAGGCCGAGGCGGCCATCGCCCGCGAGGAGCACGCCGAGGGCGACGTCATCGGCCCCGACACCCGACGCGAGGAGGACCGATGAGCACCATGGACGACCCGGCCATGGAGGACCCGATGTTCCAGGTCGGGCACAACGACGGCGGCACCCCCGACCAGCGGGCGCTCGCCGAGGGGATGTCCCCCGCCGAGCTCGCCGCCACCCGCGGGGAGCACGAGCGCCTCGCCGAGGGTGCCCTCGTCCGGGCCGACGAGCTGGTGGCCGGCTACCTGCCCGGCGTCAACATCCTCAACGGCTGCGACTTCTACCTGCAGGACGGCGAGCTGGTCGGCATCATCGGCCCGAACGGGGCCGGCAAGTCGACGCTGCTCAAGACGTTGTTCGGGCTCATCCCGGTCCGGTCCGGTGCGGTGACGTTGCGCGGGGAGGACATCACGTCCGCGCCGGCCCACCGGCTGGTGTCGCTCGGGGTGGGCTACGTGCCCCAGAACAACAACGTGTTCCCCTCGCTGTCCATCGAGGAGAACATGCAGATGGGCGCGTACCTGCGGCCGAAGGTCTTCCGACAGCGCTTCGACTACGTGGCCGAGCTGTTCCCCATGCTCGGGGAGCGCCGCAAGACCAAGGCCGGTTCGCTGTCGGGCGGTGAGCGGCAGATGGTGGCCATGGGCCGGGCGCTGATGATGGAGCCGTCGGTGCTGCTGCTCGACGAGCCGTCGGCCGGCCTGTCCCCCGCCTACCAGGACGAGGTGTTCATCCGCTGCCGGCGGATCAACGCCACCGGTGTCTCGATCATCATGGTCGAGCAGAACGCCCGCCGGTGCCTGCAGATCTGCGACCGCGGGTACGTGCTCGACCAGGGCCGCAACGCCTACACCGACACCGGTGAGTCGCTGATGAACGACCCGAAGGTCATCGAGCTCTACCTGGGCACGCTCGCCAAGGCCCACTGAGGAAGGACCCCGTCTTCCCCACCCTTCGCAAGCTCAGGGCGGGGCCCGGGACGGGGCCACCCCCGGGGGGCCGGCGCCGTCGTCGTCCGCGCGCCGGTGCGGTGGGCAGCGGGCACGAACCGACACGGTGGTGCTGCGGCCCGATGCCGGTGGCGCTGGCCGGTCGCGTCCTCCGACCACGCCGGCCGGCCCGCCGGCCGGCGGCTTCCGGGACAGCACCGGCAGTGCTGAGCAGACCCGGACAGGCCAGTGGCCCGGCACCGCGGGCGGTGCCGGGCCACTGGCCTGCGTCGATCAGGCGCCGGGGACGGCGCCCGCGGGGATCAACGCGCCGGGCCGATGCCCTGCGAGTTGAGGCCCTCGATGATCCGTGCCGACTCCTCGAAACCGATGACCACGACGGCGTTGGGGTTGAAGTCCACCATCTGCTGGATCTCGGCGTCGTAGTTCGCCGCCTGCGGGTCGTAGGTCAGCGTCTGGATGCTGTCCTCGGCCAGGCCCGCGGCGATCAGGTTCTCCCGGGTGTTGTCCATGAGACCGGTGCCGTACGGGTCGTTGAGCGCCATGATCCCGACGGTGTTGTTGCCGTCGTTGATGATCAGGTCCGACAGCGCCCGGGCCTGCAGCGTGTCCGGGGGCGCGCTGCGGAAGTACAGCCCGTTGTCGTTGTAGTCGGTGAACTGGTCGGAGGTGTTCGCCGGCGAGAACTGCAGCACGCCGGCGCCGGTGATCCGGTCGATGACCGTGAGGCTGACCCCCGAGGACGCGGCACCCAGGATGGCGTTCACGCCCTCCTGGAGCAGCCGGTCGACGGTCTGGGTGGCGGTGTCGGTCGAGGCGTCACCGGAGTCACCCTCGACCAGCCGCACCTCCTGGCCGAGCACACCACCAGCGGCGTTGATCTCCTGGATGGCCAGGCGGGCACCGGCGACCTCGGGCGGGCCGAGGAAGGCCAGGTTGCCGGTCAGCGGCAGCAGCGTGCCGATCACCAGCTGCTCCCCGGTGGTGCCGGGAGCGGCCGGGGCCGGACCCTCGTCGGAGGCGGCGTTGGCTTCGTCGCCGGCGAGCACGAACTCGGTCTGCGACTCGTCGATGGCGTTGTCCTCGCCGAAGGTGAGGATGCCGAAGCTGGCCACCGAGGGCTCACCGGCCTCGGTGAACGCCAGCGGGCCGGAGATGCCGTCGTAGTCCGGGTTGCCCCCCTCGTTGACGATGGCGAGGCAGCCGGCGATGTCGGTGCACTTGTCGCCGCCGAAGGTGACGCCGTTGACGTACTCCTTGAAGACGTTCGCGTCGTTCGTGCCGGCCAGCTGTGCGGCCACGGCCGTGATGACGGCGGCGTCGTAGGTCTCGCCGGCGTAGTTGTAGTCCTGCAGCCCCGGGTAGGTGGCGTCGAGCCGCTCCCGGAAGTCCGACGACAGCTCGGTCAGCGGCGTCGTGCCCGACATGCCGGCCAGCGCGCCCTGCTGGGTGAACGACTCGCCCAGCGCGTTGCCCATGTTGCCGTCGGTGCCGTAGACGTTGACCGTCTGCTCACCGCCGCCGCCGCCCTCACCTTCGGCTGCGGTACCTCCCTCGTCGCCCCCGCCGCCGCAGGCGGTCAGGACGAGGAGGGCCGCGGACGCGATGGCGGCGTTGCGCGCGAGGATGCCTGTTCGCATCAAACAACTCCCACTGTGGTGTCAGTCGTGCACCCGGCCCGCCCAGGCGGGCGACCGGTCAGTGGGGGGAAGGTAGCTGCCCGATCCGGGGGTGGAGCAGGGGATGCCCGGACCGTGATCAGGTCGTGACCTGCTCGATCCCGCCCCGACACACGGCGGGATCGGCGTCCGGCCGCGGGGCTCAGCTGCCCGTCGTGGGGTCCGCGGCGGCCTCCGGCTGCAGGATGCGTTGGGCCAGCGCCTTCATCGACGTGCGCTCGTTCATCGCCGTCCGCTGGATCCACCGGAAGGCCTCGGCCTCGCTGAGCCCCTGCTCGGTCATCAGCTTGCCCTTGGCCTGCTCGACCACCTTGCGGGTCTCCAGTCGCTCCTCGAGCGTGCGCACCTCGCCGTCGAGGGCGGTCATCTCGGCGAAGCGACCGCGGGCCACCTCGATCGCCGGTACCAGGTCGTTCTTGGAGAACGGCTTGACCAGGTAGGCCATCGCGCCGGCGTCGCGGGCGCGCTCGACCAGCTCGCGCTGGCTGAAGGCGGTCAGCACGATGACCGGGGCGATGCGCGCCGAGGCGATCTGCTCGGCGGCCGAGAGCCCGTCGAGCACCGGCATCTGGATGTCCAGGATGACCAGGTCCGGCCGCAGCTCGGTGGCCCGGTCGACGGCCTGCTGTCCGTCGCCGGCCTCGGCCACGACGGTGTACCCCTCCTCCTCGAGCATCTCCTTGAGGTCGAGGCGGATGAGCGCCTCGTCTTCGGCGATGAGGACCCGGATCGGCTCGCTGCTCACGCGCGGGAGCCTATCGATGCCGGACGGTCCGCGAGTGCCCGTTACGCTGTTGCCCGCCCCACCGGCTGCCCTGCAGGCCGGTACGCCCCCGTACCCCAATCGGCAGAGGGAGCGGATTCAAAACCCGCGCAGTGTGCGTTCGAGTCGCACCGGGGGCACGTCAGGAACGGTTGAGCGATCCACAACCCGCGCAGTGTGCGTTCGAGTCGCACCGGGGGCACCTGAGAGCACGTGCCGGGGCCACCCGGGAGACCGACGGCACCGGGCCATACGGTGGCACCGTGAGCGAGCCCGAGCCGACGCCGTCCGCCCCGCACATGACCCCGGAGCAGTTCCGTCGGCACGGCCACGAGGTCGTCGACTGGATCGCCGACTACTGGGCGCGGATCGGCTCCCTCCCCGTCCGCTCCCCCGCCGCACCCGGCGACGTGCGCGCGGCGCTGCCGGCAGCCCCGCCCGAGCAGGGCGAGCCGTTCGACACCGTCCTCGCCGACCTCGACCGCGTCGTCGTGCCCGGCCTCACCCACTGGCAGCACCCCGGCTTCCTGGGCTACTTCCCGGCCAACACCTCCGGGCCCTCGGTGCTCGGCGACCTGGTGTCGGCAGGCCTGGGCGTGCAGGGCATGTCCTGGGTGACCAGCCC
>DASQNB010000749.1:0-9461 GCA_035645175.1 Geodermatophilus sp. | reverse complement strand
CGCGACCTCGACGTCGGTGAGCCGGCGGACGTCCTCGCGGATGCGGGCGCGCAGCTGGTCGGTCACCCGGCGGACCGACTGCGGCCAGCTGACCGCGATGGTCGCCTCGACGGTCGCGACGGAGCCGTCGACGGTGGCGCGAACAGCGGCCTCGGCGTCCGGGCGGGACTCGCCGACGGAGATGCCGAGCAGCCGGCGCGGTGCGGCAGCGGCACCGTCGACCTGGGTGGCCGCGTAGCCCGCGACGCGCTCGACCACGCGGTCGGCGATGGACAGGCTGCCGCGGTCCTCGGGCGCCCTCGTGTCGGGGGTGCTGCCGGAGGTCCCGGCGTCCGCGGCCAGCGCCGTCACCGGCCCTGCCCCCGGCCGCCCAGGTAGGGCGTCAGGTCGAGCTGGCCGGAGACGACCTTGCCGATGAGGAAGCCGATCACGCCGAGCACGGCCGTGCCGACGAAGGCGTCGAACCCGCCGATGACCCAGGCGAGGCCGAGCAGCAGACCGGTGAACAGACCCACCACGGTGGGGGGCATGGGTACCTCCAGGAGAGAGGGGAGCGGGCTCACACGACACGGCGTGGAGCAGGGGAGCGGCGTGACCGCCACCAGGTGGACAGCCGGCGCAGGCCGCGCGGGCGGCGGACGAACCGGACCTCGGAGCCGGCCGGTGCAGGTGTTCCGGCCGCCGGCCGGGACTCCCAGGCCTGCACCGCACGCACGAACTCCTCGGCGTGGCCGCCGAGGTCGGGGTGGTGCCGGCGCAGGGCGGCGCGCCGCCGGCGCCGCTCGTCGGGTGACAGGGGCGACGGCATGGTGCGGGCTCCTCCGGGGTGGGTCAGGCCGACGGGCCCGCCGGCAGGGCCGGTTGCTCCTCGCCGGCCACCTGCAGGTCGGCGACGTGCACGTCGACGGGCCGGCCACCGGCGAGCGGTGCGACCCGCGTGCGGACCTGGTCGGTCAGGGCCGTGAGGGGCACGCCCTGGGCGGCGACGACGCTCACCGTGACGCGCTCGTCGGTCACCTGCACGCCGTCGACCCGGTGGCCCGGCAGCAGCGTGACGACCATGCGCAGGCCGCCGGTGTCCAGCGCGGCCACCGCCGGCGCGGTGCGGACCGCGGCGGCGATGGCCTCGGCGTCAGGAGTGCTCGGGCCGGACGTCACTGGACCCGCGCAGGCTCCTGCTGCTGACCCTCGTCATCGGTCGGCAGGTGGATGTCGTTGACGGCGATGTTCACCTCGGTGACCTGCAGCCCGGTCATGCCCTCGACCGCGTTGACCACGTTGCGCCGCACGGAGCGGGCGATCTCGGCGATCGGGGCGCCGTACTCGGTGACGATGTCGAGGTCGACGGCGGCCTGCTTCTCGCCGACCTCCACCGACACGCCCTGACCCGCGGTCTGGGAGGCACCCGGGATGCGCTCACGGAGCGCGCCGAAGGCACGCGCGGCGCCGCCACCGAGGGTGTACACGCCGGAGACCTCGCGGGCGGCCAGGCCGGCGATCTTCTGGACGACACCGTCGGCGATCGTCGTGTTGCCCTGGCTGGTCTGCAGCACCGAGGGCGAGGCGGACTGGCTGAGGGCGGTCGAGGTGGTGGTGCTGCCGGTCGTGGTGCTCGTCGACTGGGTCATCGATGCTGACCTTCCTCTTCTTCTCGGTTCGGGTGACGTCCGAGCCGTCCCCACCGTGTTTCTCATGTAAACCAGATGATTGCGTGCCAGCGGACGTCGTACAACGGCCCAGAACCCCAGCGGTCCCGCGGCCGCCGGGTCAGGCGGCCGCGCGGTCGGGCCGGGCGAGGAGGGTGTCGTCGAGCTTCTACCGCAGCTCCCGCAGCGAGTCGAAGACGCGGACGGCGCCCGCCTCGGTCAGCTCCTCGACGGAGAAGCCGCCGGTCCGGACGGCGATCGTCGGGACGTCGAGCTTCCTGGCCGCGACGCAGTCCCAGGTGGAGTCGCCGATCATGACGCCGGACGCGCCGTCCACCCGGTCGAGTGCCACCCGGACGAGGTCGGGCTCGGGCTTGCTGTGCTCGGCGTCGTCGGAGGTCGTCCAGGCGTCGGCGACGGACTTCCCGTCGAGGAGGTCGAGGAACGCCTCGACGTGCGTGCTCTTGCCCGAGCTGGCCAACACCACCCGGAACCCGCGCGCCTTCACGTCCTCCAGGAAGGCGCGGGCGTCCTCGAAGGGCTGCACCTCGGAGACCAGCCGGTCGAACTCCTCGACCCAGGCGTCGCGCAGGTCGTCGCCGTGCGCGTCCTCGACCTGCTGACCGGCCACGTGGGCCACCAGCGTGTCCCCTCCCATGCCGATCGCGCGGTGGATCCGCCACAGCGGGCGGGTGACGTCGTACCGGTGGGAGGCGCGGGCCTAGGCCAGCGCGTAGTGGTAGTTGGTGTCGACGAGCGTCCGTCGACGTCGAAGATCGCGGTGTCGGGCACGGGGCTCCCCCATCGGAGTGGTGTGGCCGGGGCGGCGCAGCCGTCCACCCGGCAGAGCGCGCAGGGGCGGGGCCGTGGGTTCGACCGTCCCGGCGGTGCTCGCCCCTCCGCTACCCGCTGTCCGGCGGGTACGCCGCGACCCCGGTCACCATCGGCGGAGGCGTCAGCTCCCGTCCGCGGGCGGGCGGAGGGCGGCCAGCGCGGGAAGCCCGTCCCCGGCGTGGTCGAACAGGGTCAGGTTGTCGTGCTGGTTGCCGGCGCCCGGGGCCGCCTCCACGGCCGAGCCCCAGCCGGGCTCCCACGCCAGGAAGCCCGCGCCGCGCCCGTCCGGGACGGCGGTCAGCACCCGGCGCAGCTCCTCGAACCATGCGGCCTGCCCCTCCGGGGTGGGCGGGAAGCGGTCGCCGTCAGGCAGCTGGTCCCGCGTCGCCACGATGTTGCCCGCACCGTCGGCGTCCTCCAGCGTCCACGGGTGCGCGGTCTCGACCACGAGCACGTCCGTCCCGAACTCCGACGCCAGTGCCGAGACGGTCCGTCCCAGGTCGGCGAGCGACCCGTTCCAGAACGGGTAGTAGGACAGCCCGAGCAGGTCCGGGGTGACCCCCTCCCCCTGCAGGTGCCGGAAGAACGAGACCGCCCGGGCCACGTCCCCGCCCGCGGCGATGTGCACCATCGACGCCGGCGTCGGGCCCGACGCCGCGGCCAGCCCGGCCAAGCCGGCCTGCAGCATCCGGGCGAGGCCCGACCAGTCGCCGCCGGAGACCGCCCCGGCCGGCCACAGCATCCCGTGGTCGACCTCGTTGCCGATCGCGACGACGTCCGCGGGGGTGCCCTGGTCGGCGAACGCCGAGACCACCGTGCGGGTGTGCTCCTCCACCGCGGCGGCGAGCCCGTCGGCGTCCAGGTCCGTCCAGGCCGCCGGCGGTGCCTGGTTGTCGTTGTCGGCCCAGGTGTCGGAGTAGTGCAGCGTGAGCGCCAGGCCCAGGCCCGCGGCGTGCGCCCGGCGGGCGAGTGTCAGCGCGGTGGCCAGGTCGCCGCTGCTGCCCGGTCGCGGATCGACCCACACGCGCAGCCGGACGTGGGTGGCGCCGTGGGCCGCCAGCGCGGACTCGATCGACGTCCTCTCCCCCCGGTCGCGCAACCTCGTCCCGGCTGCCTCTTCCTCCAGCGTGAAGGACACGTCGGCACCCCGGATGCGCAGCGCCCCCCGGGTGCCGGAGTCTCGGGAGACCATCACGACCAGGGCCGCCACGACGCTGCCCACGAGCAGGACGGCGAGCAGTGCGACCACGGGGGGCCGCCGGGTGCGGTCCACGTCACGCGGCGGGCCGCAGCGCGACCTCCGGGGCGGCGACCGCGGCGGGGGCCGGCACGGCGTCGGGCCGGCCGAGCGCGGCGAACCTCCAGCCGGCCGCCACCCACGGGGCCGGGTCCAGCGCGTTGCGGGCGTCGAGGACGCGCGGGACGTCGACCAGGCCGCGCAGCAGCTCCGGGTCGAGCTCCCGGTACTGCCGCCACTCGGTCAGGTGGAGGACGAGCTCGGCGCCGTCCAGCGCGGTCTCGACGTCCTCGGCGTAGCTCAGCGCCGGGAACACCGGCCGGGCGTTGTCGAGCGCCTCCGGGTCGTGCACGCGAACGTGCGCGCCCTGCAGGTGCAGCGCCGCGGCGACGGCGAGGGCCGGGGAGTCCCGGACGTCGTCGCTGTCGGGCTTGAAGGCCGCGCCCAGCACCGCGACCCGCGCACCCGGCAGGCTGCCGCCCAGCAGGTCGCGGGCACGGGCCACCGTGCGCTCCCGGGCGCGCGCGTTGATGCCGTCGACCTCGCGCAGGAAGGCCAGCGCGTCCCCGGCACCCAGCTCGTCGGCGCGGGCCATGAAGGCGCGGATGTCCTTGGGCAGGCAGCCGCCGCCGAAGCCGACGCCGGCGGAGAGGAAGCGGTGTCCGATGCGGGCGTCGTGGCCGATGGCGCGGGCCAGCGAGACGACGTCGGCGCCGGTGGCGTCGCAGATCTCCGACACGGCGTTGATGAAGGAGATCTTGGTGGCGAGGAAGGCGTTGGCCGAGACCTTCACCAGCTCCGCGGTCGCCGGGTCGGTGACGATCCAGGGCGTGCCGGCGGCGAGGACGTCGGCGTACAGCTCGCGCAGCACGTCCTCCGCGCCGCTGCTGGTGACGCCGACGACGAGGCGGTCGGGGTGCAGGGTGTCCTGCACCGCGAAGCCCTCGCGTAGGAACTCCGGGTTCCAGGCGAGCTCGACCGGGACGCCGACCGGCGCCAGGCGCTCGACCAGCCGGGTCAGCCGGGCGGTGGTGCCCACCGGCACCGTCGACTTGCCGACCAGCAGGGCCGGGCGGCGCAGGTACGGCACGAGGCCCTCGACCACGGCGTCGACATACGTCAGGTCGGCGGCGTGGGAGCCGGGCTGCTGCGGGGTGCCGACGCAGACGAAGTGGACGTCGCCGTGCTCGGCCGCCTCCTCCAGCGAGGTGCTGAACCGCAGCCGGCCCGACGCGGTGCCGCGGGCGAGCACCTCGGGCAGCCCGGGCTCGAAGAAAGGCGCGCGGCCCTCGGCGAGCGCGGTGATCTTGCGGGTGTCGACGTCGACGCCGAGGACGTCGTGGCCGAGCTCGGCCATGCAGGCGGCGTGGACGGCGCCGAGGTAGCCGGTGCCGATGACGGTGAGCTTCACGGGGTCTCCAGGGACAGAGGATTGAGGGGGTGGGTGCGGTGTGCCTCGGAGGATGTGGTCAGGACGCGTGGCCGAAGGGGTTGAGCTCCTGGAAGCGCCACGCGTCGGCGCACATGGCCGCGACGTCGAGGCGGGTGCGCCAGCCCCACTCGCGGGCCACAAGGCCGGGGTCGGCGACCAGTGCCGGCACGTCGCCGGGCCGGCGGTCGGTGGGCGCGACGGGCACGCGGCGGCCCGAGGCTCGCTCGAAGGCGGCGACCAGCTCCAGCACGGAGGTGCCGACACCGGTGCCCAGGTTGCGCACCCGCAGGCCCGGGGCGTCGGCCAGGTGACCGAGGGCGACCCGGTGGCCGTCGGCAATGTCGACGACGTGCACGTAGTCGCGGACGCAGGAGCCGTCCGGCGTGGGGTAGTCGGTGCCGAACACCGGCAGCCGTTGCAGCCGACCGACGGCGACCTGGGTGAGGTACGGCATGACGTTGTTCGGGAGGCCGAGCGGGTCCTCGCCCAGCAGGCCGCTGGGGTGGGCGCCGATCGGGTTGAAGTACCGCAGCGCGAGCACCCGCAGCTCGGGGTGGCGGGCGCAGGCGTCGGCGAGCACCTGCTCGCACACCCACTTGCTGCGGGCGTAGGGGTTGGTCGGGGCGGCCGGCGCGTCCTCGCCGAGCGGCAGCTGCCGGGCGTCGCCGTAGATCGAGCAGGACGACGAGAAGACCAGGTCGGTCACCGCGTGGTCGCGCATCGTCTGCAGCAGGGTCACGGTGGCGCCGACGTTGAGGTCCCAGTACTCCAGCGGGATCGACATCGACTCGCCGACGGCCTTCTTGGCGGCGAAGTGGACCACCTGGTCGATGGCGTGCCCGCCGAACACCCGGTCGAGCAGGGCCCGGTCGCGCACGTCGCCCTGGATCAGGGTCACGCTGCGACCGGTCAGCTTCTGCACCCGCTCGAGGGCGGCCGGGGTGCTGTTGGAGAAGTCGTCGACGACCACGACCTCGTGGCCGTGCTCGAGCAGCTCGACGGTGGTGTGGCTGCCGATGAAGCCGGCGCCGCCGGTCACGAGGACGGTGCTGGGCTGGGCCATGTGTGGGCTCCTGTCCGGGAGGGGTTCACCAGCCGAGGACCGCGGCTGCATGGGGCGGGAAGAGGGCGATGGCGGTGGACAGCGGGACGAGGGCGACCACGGCGGCGGTCACGGGAACGGCGACGGTGCGGCGGACGGCGGAGCGCAGCGGCGTCCTCAGGGCGCGGGCGGCCTCCCGGGCGTGCAGCAGCGGGACGGCGAGGCTGACCACCGCGTAGGCCAGTGAGCCGACCAGGCAGAGGAAGACGTAGCCGGTCGCCCGCGTCGAGGCCTCACCGACCAGCGCGGCCGTGGACAGCCCGACAGTGATCACGAGGTAGGGCAGCACCAATCGGGTGGGCAGCCGCTCAAGTCCGTCGCGGGACTTAGGGGTCACCGCGAAGCCGACCGGCCGGGGCCTGACGCGCTGGAGCGCGGCGGCAGCGACCCCCCAGGCGATCCAGGGCCAGCGGGTGAGGACGTAGAGGCAGTTCTCCCAGCTCAGCAGCGGGCTGCGGCGGGGACGCAGCAAGCCGCGCCGGCGCAGCAGCACGGTGATGAGCACCAGCCACACCGGGATGGCCAGCCAGTGCAGCAGGAACTGCACGTAGTCCACACGCACCCACGGCACCCCGGTCACGGCGGCGGCGGGCGGCAGGAGCAGCCCGATCACCGTGGTGAGGGTGAGCAGCGGGTAGTAAGTGAGGGCGAACAGATAGCGCCCGCGCAGCCGCCACGACAGCCGGCCCAGGTGCCCGGGAACCAGGCCGAGCAGCAGCGTCACCAGGCTGCGCGACCACTGGTACTCCTGGGTGGCCATGGCGGCGAAGGTGTGCGGCCCGTCGCCGTGGGCCTCCGCCCGGTGGGCGAAGGCGCCCTCCCAGCCGGCCGAGGTCAGCAGGAACGAGGTGGAGAAGTCCTCGGCCAGGTCCGGCCCCACTCCACCGGCGTCGCGCAGGGCGACGGTGCGGACGGCGTAGTGCGAGCCGATGCACGAGGGGGCCATGCCGTCCTGGTGGCCGGTCTGGGAGGGGCCGTGGAAGGTGGCCTCGCGGTGTAGACGGCCGCGGGCGGACCATGAGCCGGCGGCGTTGCCGTCGCAGATGCTGGGCGCGGCCACGTACCCGACCGCCGGGTCGGCGAAGGGGCGGACCATCTCGGCCAGATAGGTCGGCTCGGGCACGTGGTCGCAGTCCAGCTGGGCGACGACGTCGTACTCCGCGTAGCCCCAGTTGTCGTAGAACCAGGCGAGGTTGCCCTCCTTGCACCGGGTCCGGCGCGGCCAGTGCGGCCGGTGGTAGTGGGCCATCCCGCGCCGGGTCGCCACCCGCACGCCGCGCGACCGGCCCCAGGCGACGGTGTGCTCGGCGGGGTCTTCGTCGCACAGCCACACGTCGTAGGGGTGCGGGAAGTCCTGGGCCAGCATGGCCTCGAGCGTCGCCCGGGCCACCGGCCAGGGCTCCGACGGCGCCTTGGTCACGACGAAGGCGACCCGAACGCCGGGCACCGGCAGCTGCGGGGAGACCTCGCGCAGCCGGTTGACCGCCACCATGAAGTAGCCGGGCAGCACGGCGAGGTACACCAGCAGCGCGGTGTTGACCAGCAGCCCCGGCCAGGTGACCAGATGCTCCGGCCGCAGCCACCAGGCCCAGAAGGCGACGAGGGTACCGAGCCAGCCGGCCGTCAGCAGGCCGACCACCACGCGGTCGCGGGTCGGCAGCACCCAGCTGAAGGTCGCGGGGAGGAAGCCGCGGACGGTGGCCCGGCTGCGGTCGAACAGCGGACCGTCGGGGGTCAGGGTGACCACCTGGCTGCCTGCGGCCGGCTCGGGCGGTGCGAGGTGGCGGGGGGCTCGTGCGAGGCCGGCCGGGGAGAGGCCGGTCGGCGAGGGGCGTGGAGCGGGGGCTCCGGCGGCGGGGTCAGGGTAGGCCGTGGGGGACAGGGTCATCGGACTCGTCTCACTCGTTCCTCGGGCTCGGGCAGGAGGCTCGGGGCAGCACCGACCGGCCCCCGTCCGGCCGGCTGCGGCCGGACGGGGGTGTCGTGGTGCGTGTGCGAGGCGATGTGGCCGCGGGTGTCAGCCGGCGCGCGAGGGCGCCGCGGCCAGGACCGGTCCGCCCTCGTACTGGGCGCCGGCCACCGCACCGGCGGCGGCGGCGACCTCGGCGGGACGGGTGCGGAACCACTCGACCGTCCGGCGCAGGCCCTCGGTGTCGGAGACCTCGGGCCGCCAGCCGAGCTGCTGCGCGGCGCGGGTGACGTCCGGGCGGCGTCGGGTCGGGTCGTTCTCCGGCAGCGGGTGGAACTCGACGGGCGAGTCCGACCCGGTGACGTCCCGGACGATCTGCGCGAGCTCCAGCACGGTGCGCTCCTCCGGGTTGCCCAGGTTGACCGGGCCGGAGACGGAGGAGTCGAGCATCGCGTGCAGGCCGCGCACCAGGTCGTCCACGTAGCAGAAGCTGCGGGTCTGGGTGCCGTCGCCGTAGACGGTCAGCGGGTCGCCGTTGAGTGCCTGGGTGATGAAGCTCGTGACGACGCGGCCGTCCTCGGGCCGCATGCCGGGCCCGTAGGTGTTGAAGATGCGGACGATGCCGACGTCGACCCCGAGCTGGCGACCGTAGGCGGTGGTCACGGCCTCGGCGTAGCGCTTGGCCTCGTCGTAGACACTGCGCGGTCCGACCGGGTTGACGTTGCCCCAGTAGTCCTCGGACTGCGGGTGCACCTCGGGGTCGCCGTAGACCTCGCTGGTCGAGGCGAGTAGGAAGCGGGCGTCGTGCCGTGCGGCCAGCTGGAGGGCGTGCTCGGTGCCGCGGCTGCCGACGGCGAGGGTCTCCAGCGGCATCCGGTGGTAGTCCGGCGGGGACGCCGGGCTGGCCAGGTGGGCGACGGCGTCGACCCGGCCGCGGACCGGGAGCGGGGCAGCGGCGACGTCGGCCTGGTGGAACTCGAAGCGCCGGTCCCCGAAGAGGGAGTCGACGTTGCTCCGCCGTCCGGTCGAGAGGTTGTCGATGCAGACCACCTCGTGGTCTACGGAGAGCAGCAACCGGCACAGGTGGGAGCCGAGGAAGCCAGCTCCGCCGGTCACGACAACGCGCATGGGGGACCTTTCGGGTCAGGGGAGGGGCGTGCGCGCCGTTGCGCCGTTCGGTGGGGACGCGCTGCGAAGATGCAATGCGCGATGTCATGTGCGTTTCCTGTGCGCTCTGCGTCGTGCGCCGGGAAACGTCGATCCAGGGAGAAACGTGGCGGACATCGACCATTCTTGGCAAG
>DASQNB010000748.1:0-2050 GCA_035645175.1 Geodermatophilus sp. | reverse complement strand
CACCGCGACCAACACCGGCCAGTACCTGTAGGAGGAGGACCTCTGGGAGGGCCCCGTCCTCCCCGCCGCTCGCAGGCTCGCGGCGGGCCCCTGGACGAGGCCGGCCGACGGGCCCGGCTCCCGCACGGCGGGGCCGGGCCGTCCGCCGTCCCAGGGTGCCCGGTCCGGCGGGATCGGCTTCGCGGTGCGGGCGAGATCGGCGATCTCGCACGGTCCACGGCCCCCAGCCGTGCGAGATCGCCGATCCCGCCGCGGGTGGTGGGCACGCGACCGGTCAGCCGCCCGTCCCCGGACGGTGTGTCGCTGCAGACGCCTAGGGTGGCGACATGAGCGTACGGCGGGTCATGGGCACCGAGGTCGAGTACGGCATCTCGGTGCCCGGGCAGCCGACGGCGAACCCGACGACGCTGTCCAGCCAGGTGGTCAACGCCTGGGCGGTGGCCGAGGCCCCGACGCCGCGCCGGCCGCGGTGGGACTTCGAGGAGGAGTCGCCACTGCGTGACGCCCGCGGCTTCGACCTCTCCCCGGCCCAGGCGCTGGACCACAACGAGCTGGAGGAGGACTCGGGGATGGCCAACGTCATCCTCACCAACGGGGCCCGGCTCTACGTCGACCACGCCCACCCGGAGTACTCGACGCCGGAGGTCACCAACCCGCGCGACGTCGTCCTGTGGGACAAGGCGGGCGAGCAGGTGATGGCCGAGGCGGCCCGGCGGGCCGCGCGCGTCCCCGGCACCCAGCCGATCCAGCTGTACAAGAACAACACCGACGGCAAGGGCGCCTCCTACGGCGCCCACGAGAACTACCTGATGGACCGCAAGACGCCGTTCCTCGACATCATCCGCGGGCTGATCCCGTTCTTCGCCACCCGCCAGGTGGTCGCCGGCTCCGGCCGGGTGGGCATCGGCACCGAGAGCCGCACGCAGGGCTTCCAGCTCTCCCAGCGCGCGGACTTCTTCGAGGTCGAGGTGGGGCTGGAGACCACGCTCAAGCGGCCGATCATCAACACCCGCGACGAGCCGCACGCCGACGCCGACAAGTACCGCCGGCTGCACGTGATCATCGGTGACGCCAACCTCGCCGAGCTGTCGACCTACCTCAAGGTCGGGACGACGGCGCTGGTGCTGGACATGATCGAGGCGCGCACCCTCACCCGGGACCTCTCCCTCGAGGAGCCGGTGGCCGAGCTGCAGGCCATCAGCCACGACCCGTCGCTCACCCACCGGGTGCGGCTGCGCGACGGGCGCCGGATGACCGCCCTGGAGGTCCAGCAGACCTACCTCGAGATGGCCCAGCGGCACGTCGACCGGCGAGGGGACGACGACGACGGGCAGACCGCCGACGTGCTGCGCCGGTGGGCCGAGGTGCTGGAGGACCTCGCGGTGGACCCGATGCGCTGCGCCGACCGCCTGGACTGGCCGGCGAAGCTGCGACTGCTGGAGGGCTACCGCTCGCGCGACGATCTCGGGTGGGGCGACTCCCGGCTGCACCTGGTGGACCTGCAGTACTCCGACGTGCGGCCCGAGAAGGGGCTCTACCACCGGCTGGTGTCCCGCGGCTCCATGCAGCGGCTGCTCACCGACGACGAGGTCGTCACGGCGATGCTGCGCCCGCCGACGGACACCCGCGCGTTCTTCCGCGGGGAGTGCCTGCGCCGCTACCCGGCCCAGGTCGCCGCGGCGTCCTGGGACTCGGTGGTCTTCGACCTCGGCCGGGAGAACCTGGTCCGCATCCCGACCATGGAGCCGCTACGGGGCACGCGGGACCACGTCGGCGCGCTGTTCGAGTCGACGTCCTCGGCACAGGAGCTGGTCGACACCATCACCGGCGGCTGACCCCGGTCGGTCGACCTCCGTTCGTCACACCCCGCGGGTAACTTCGGCACCAGGCACCAGCCACGACCTGCACCGGGAGGAACCATGGCCACGAGGGACAGCGGCGGTCAGCAGCGCTCGACGCGCAACCGCGAGGAGACCGAGGAGGTCGAGGCGTCCGTCGACGCCGAGGTCGCCGAGCGGCACAAGGAGGTCACCGAGGACCTCGACTCCAT
>DASQNB010000747.1:0-1950 GCA_035645175.1 Geodermatophilus sp. | reverse complement strand
CCCCTCGCGAGCTCGGGGCGGTGCCCTGGATGAGTCCGGCCCGCCCGCCCCGGGAGCCGCGGCCGGGCGCTGGCTAGGGTGCGGCGACGACGTCGTCCACCCCAGGAGGTCCCCGTGGCAGAGCCGGAGTTCGTGACGCTGCAGGTCGAGGACGGGGTGGGGACCATCCGCCTCGACCGGCCGAAGATGAACGCGATCGACGAGCAGCTGCACATGGAGGTGCGCGCCGCGGCCATCGAGGCCGGGCAGCGCCAGGACGTGCGGGCCGTGGTCGTCTACGGCGGCGAGCGGGTGTTCGCCGCCGGCGCCGACATCAAGGCGATGTCGCAGCTGGACGGGCGCAGCATGGTCGCCTGGGGCCGGGAGCTCACCGACTCCTTCACCGCCGTCCAGGAGATCCCCAAGCCGGTGATCGCCGCGATCACCGGCTACGCGCTCGGCGGCGGCTACGAGCTGGCCCTGTGCGCGGACTTCCGGGTCATGGGCGCGAACGCCAAGGTCGGCCAGCCGGAGATCCTGCTCGGCGTCATCCCCGGCGCGGGCGGCTCCCAGCGGCTGGCCCGGCTGGTCGGCCCGGCCAAGGCCAAGGACCTGGTCTTCACCGGCCGGCACGTCGGGGCCGAGGAGGCGCTGGAGCTCGGCCTGGCCGACGCCGTCGTCCCCGACGCGGAGGTGTACGAGACCGCGGTGGCCATGGCGCGCAAGTTCGCCGCCGGCCCGCCACTGGCGCTGGCCGCCGCGAAGAAGGCGGTCGACGAGGGCCTGGACCTGCCGCTGCGCGAGGGACTGCGCCTGGAGAGCCGGCTGTTCGCCGAGCTGTTCGACACCGAGGACCAGGCCACCGGCATGCGCTCGTTCCTGGAGAACGGGCCCGGCAAGGCGACCTTCGCCGGGCGCTGAGCCCTCCGGGGCCCGGGTGATCCAGGTCACCCGGGCCCCCGGCAGGAGGGCCGTTACCGGCCGGTAACCTCGACTATCGGAGCAGGCGGGCGCCGGCCCGCACCCCTGACGCGCGGAGGTCTGACGATGGACATCGTCGTTCTGGTCAAGCAGGTCCCGGACTCGGGGAGCGAGCGCAACCTGGACCCGGCGGACAACACCGTCGCCCGGGGGAGCGCGGACAACGTCGTCAACGAGATCGACGAGTACGCCATCGAGGAGGCCCTCGTCCTCAAGGAGGCCCACGGCGGCGAGGTCACCGTGCTCACCGTCGGCCCCGACTCGGCGGCCGACGCCATCCGCAAGGCCCTGTCGATGGGCGCGGACAAGGCCGTGCACGTGGTGGACGACGCCATGCACGGTGCGTGCGCCCCGCAGACCTCGGCGGTGCTGGCCGCGGCGCTGCAGCAGCTGTCGTTCGACATCGTGCTGTGCGGTGCGGAGTCCACCGATGGCCAGCTGTCGGTGATGCCGGCGCTGCTGGCCGAGCGGCTGGGCATCCCGCAGCTGTCGGGCGCCCGCAAGCTCACCGTGGAGGACGGGATGGCCCGGATCGAGCGGCAGACCGACGGCGGCTATTGGGTGCTGGAGGCGCCGCTGCCGGCGATCGTGTCCACCTGGGACACCATCAACGAGCCGCGCTACCCCTCCTTCAAGGGGATCATGGCCGCCAAGAAGAAGCCGGTGACCAAGCTGTCACTGGCCGATCTGGGCATCGATCCGTCCACCGTGGGGCTGGCGACGGCGACCAGCCAGGTGCTCGACTTCGCCGGCCGCCCGCCCAAGGGCGCCGGTGTCAAGGTCAACGACGAGGGCGACGGTGCCGCCCAGCTGGTCGACTTCCTGGCCGGCCAGAAGATCGTCTGACCCGGATCCAAGCGCAGAAGGAGACTGAGCAGTCATGGCAGAGGTCAACGGGTCCGAGGTGCTGGTCCTCGTCGAGCTGAACCCGACCGGCGAGGGGGTCCGCAAGACCACGCTGGAGGCGCTGACCGCCGCCCGCGCGCTGGG
>DASQNB010000746.1:0-2053 GCA_035645175.1 Geodermatophilus sp. | reverse complement strand
CGCGGTGTGCCGCACCTCGGGGTGGAACTGCACGCCGGCGAGCTTGCGGTCGACGTCCTCGAAGGCCGCGACCGGCGCACCGGTGGAGGTGGCGGTGACGGTGAACCCCGGCGGGGCGGCGCTGACGGCGTCCCCGTGGCTCATCCACACCGACTGCTCCACCGGCAGCGAACCGAACAGCCGCCCGGCGGTGGTCACCGTCAGCGGGGTGCCGCCGTACTCGCGGTCGCCGGTGCGCGCCACCGTGCCGCCGAGCGAGGCCGCCATCGCCTGGAAGCCGTAGCAGATGCCGAAGGCCGGGACGCCGGCCTCGAACAGCGTCGCGTCGACCTGCGGGGCGTCGTCGGCGTAGACGCTCGACGGGCCACCGGACAGGACGATCGCCGCGGGCTTGCGGGCCACGATCTCCTCGGCCGGGACGTCGGAGGGGACGATCTCGGAGTAGACGCCGGCCTCGCGGATCCGCCGCGCGATGAGCTGGGCGTACTGCGCGCCGAAGTCGACGACGAGGACGGTGGGGAACTCCATCAGGAGACGCCGTCCTCCTGTGCGCTGCCACCGATCACGAGATCGACGCGCTGGAACTCCTTGAGGTCGCGGTACCCGGTCTTCGCCATCGTCCGGCGGAGCGCACCGAAGAGGTTGGTGCGCCCGTCGGAGGTCTCCGCCGGGCCCAGCAGCACCTGCTGCAGGAGGCCGGCCGGATCCACCGGAGCCGAGGTCCCGCCGCGGGGCAGCCGGGGGTGGGCGGCCACCGAGTCCCACCAGATCCCGCCACCGGGGACCTCGGCGGCGATCCGGAGCGGCTCGCCGAGCTGGACGGCGTCGGCTCCGCAGGCCAGGGCCCGGGCGATGCCCCCGCTGGTCTCGATCCGGCCGTTGGCGATCACGTGCACGTACCGGCCGCCGGTCTCGTCGAGGTAGTCGCGACGGGCGGCCGCGGCGTCGGCGATGGCGCTGGCCAGCGGCACCCGGATGCCCATGACCGCGTCCCCGGTGGAGAAGCTGTCGGCGCCCACCCCGACGATGACGCCGGCCGCGCCGGTGCGCATCAGGTGCAGGGCGGTCTGGTAGTTCGCCGCGCCTCCGACGATCACCGGCACGTCGAGGTCGGCGATGAACTGCTTGAGGTTCAGGGCGTCGCCCTGGGTGGTCACGTGCTCGGCGGAGACGATCGTGCCCTGGATGACCAGCAGGTCCACCCCGGCGGCGAGCGCGGTGGGCGCGAGCTGCTCGGTGTGCTGCGGCGAGACGCGGACCGCCGTGGTGACCCCGGCGTCCCGCATCTCCTTGATCCGCGCGGTGATGAGCTCGGGCTTGACCGGCTCGCAGTAGACCTGCTGCAGCAGTGACACCGGCGGGGCACCGTCGCCGGCCTGCTCCCGCAGCCGGCGGTAGATCGTGGTGGGGTCGTCGTAGCGGGTCCACAGCCCCTCGGCGTTGAGGACGCCGAGCCCGCCGGCCTGGCCGACGGCGATCGCGGTCGCCGGGCTGACGACGGCGTCCGACGGGCTGGTGACCAGCGGGATGTCGAAGCGGAAGGCGTCGATCTGCCAGGCGGTGGAGACGTCGTCGACGTCCCGGGTGCGCCGGGACGGGACGATCGACACCTCGTCGAGGTCGTAGCCCCGGCGGGCGAAGCGGTTGAGGCCGATCTCGACGGTGTCGCGCGCGCTCATGCTCAGCGCCCCCGGTAGTTGGGGGCTTCGACCGTCATCTGGATGTCGTGCGGGTGGCTCTCCACCAGGCCCGCCGAGGTGATCCGGGTGAGCTGACCGCGCTCCTGCAGGTCGGCGATGGTCTGAGCGCCCGCGTAGCCCATCGAGGCGCGCAGGCCGCCGACGAGCTGGTGGGCCACGCCGGACAGCGGGCCGCGGTAGGGCACCTGGCCCTCGATGCCCTCGGGGACGAGCTTGTCGTCGGAGAGGACGTCGTCGGCGAAGTAGCGGTCGCGGCTGAAGGACTGGTTGCCGCGCTTCTGCATCGCGCCCAGCGAGCCCATGCCGCGGTAGGTCTTGTACTGCTTGCCGTTGACGAAGACCAGCTCGCCCGG
>DASQNB010000745.1:0-2322 GCA_035645175.1 Geodermatophilus sp. | reverse complement strand
GCCGTGACCTCAGAAGGTGAGCACCAGCCGCCCTCTGACGCCGCCGCGGGCCAGCAGGCGGTGCGCCTCGGCGGCGTCCTCGGCGGGCAGCGTCCGGGCCACGCGGAGGGTCAGCACGCCCTGCTCGGCCTGCTCCCGGAGACGGTCCAGCGCGGCCCGGTCCTCCGCGACCCGCCGCACCAGCGTCGGGTGCACCCGGACCCGGCCCGAGCCGTCACCCCGGTAGCCGCGGACCGTCGCCACCGCCCCGCCGTCCCGCACGGCCGGCAGCACCAGCGCGTCCTGCACCGCGCCGTCGGCCAGCCCGTCGACGCCGTCGGGGAACCGCTCGCGGATGCGGGCGGCGACGTCGTCCCCGCGCCGGACGACGACGTCGGCCCCCAGGTCGCGCACCAGCTGCTCGTCGGCCTCCGAGGCGTCGGCGACCACGGTCAGCCCGTCGGCCTTCCCCAGTTGGACGACGTAGCCGCCGAAGGCGCCGGCCGCGCCGGTCACCGCCAGCACCTGGCCCGGCTGCAGGCCCATCAGGTCCAGCGCCAGCCGTGCGGTGAGCCCGTTCATCGGCAGCGTCGCGGCCTCGGCGTCGGTGCTGCCCGCCGGGGACCGGACCACCGAGCCGGCCGGCAGCACCAGGTCCTCCCGGTAGCCACCGTGCGCGCCGGACGGCACCACGATCGCCATGACGCGGTCGCCCACCCGCAGGTCGGTGTCGACGTCCGGCCCGATCTCGGCGAGCACCCCGGCGGCGTCCATCCCGGGCACGTACGGGAACTCCTGCACCGGGTCGCGCGAGGCGTAGGCGCCCTCGCGCAGGTGGGTGTCGGTGGGGCTGACCGCGGCCGCGGTCACCCGCACCCGCACCTGGCCGGGCCCGAGCGGCTCGGGCGGGACGTCGACGACGTGCAGGGCCTCCGGCCCACCGAACCCGGTCACCCCGACAGCTCTCATGACCCGAGCCAAGCCGACCGGCGCCGATGCCGCCTCCCGGCGCGTCCCGGGAATGGCCGGGGCCCGCCCGTCGCTGGAACACCTGAGCACCGCACGCCCGACCCCCGACCCGAGAGGCCGCGCATGCCCACGCTGCTGCCGCCCCACCCCGTCCTCGGAGACCCGGCCCCGCGCCGCCGGCGTCGCGTCCGCCGCCGGCTCGTCGCGGCGGGGATCGGCCTGGCCGTGCTGGTGCCGGTCGGCCTGCAGGTGGCCGACTGGCTGCCCGAGGCACCCGGTCAGGACGTCGTCGACAGCAGCACCACCCCGCTCCTGCTGGCGCTGGAGGACCTGTCGCAGTACCACGCCGCGACCGGCACCTTCCAGGTCGTCGTCGACCGCGAGGTCGACACCCGCTACGTGCCGTCGGTGATCAGCGGCGAGCAGGTCAGCTTCCTGGCCACCGGCACCGCCGACGCCTACGTCGACTTCGAGGGGCTGGACGCCGGCCGGGTCACCCTCTCCCCCGACGGCACGTCGGCCACCATCGAGCTGCCGGCCCCACGCCTGGACGAGGTGCGCATCGACCCGACGGAGAGCCGCGTCCTCGACCGCGACCGGGGCCTGGTCGAGCGGGTCGGTGACGCCCTGGGTGACGACCCGGTCGACGACACTGCGCTGTACGCGCTGGCCGAGGACCGGCTGGCCGCCGCGGCCGCGGCAAGCGACCTGCGCGAGCGGGCCGAGGACAACACCCGCGACATGCTCACCGGCCTGGCGCGCTCGCTCGGCGTCGACCGGGTCGAGGTGACCTTCGAGGAGACCGCCGACAGCGCCGGCTGAGAGAGGACCCCGTCCTCCCCACCCGTCGCAGGCTCAGGGCGGACCCGCGACGGGGCCGGGTCTGCAGGGTCCCGCCGCGAGCCTGCGGGTGGTGGGGAGCCGGGGCCGCGGTCGTGTCCTCAGCGCTTGAGCGCGTACTCCTTGAGCAGGCCGCGGCTGATGATCGTCTTCTGGATCTCGCTGGTGCCCTCGCCGATGAGCAGGAACGGCGCCTCGCGCATCAGCCGCTCGATCTCGTACTCCTTGGAGTAGCCGTAGCCGCCGTGGATGCGGAAGGACTGCGTGGTCACCTCGGCGCAGTACTCGCTGGCCAGCAGCTTGGCCATGCCGGCCTCGACGTCGTTGCGCTTGCCGGCGTCCTTGAGCCGCGCGGCCTTGACCATCATCGCGTGCGCGGCCTCGACCTTGGTGGCCATCTCGGCCAGCTGGAAGGCGATCGCCTGGTGCTGGGCGATCGGCTTGCCGAAGGTCTCCCGCTGCTGGGCGTAGGCGATGGCCAGCTCGAAGGCCCGGATCGAGATGCCGCAGGCGCGCGCGGCGACGTTGACCCGG
>DASQNB010000744.1:0-3009 GCA_035645175.1 Geodermatophilus sp. | reverse complement strand
CAGCCCCGGGCCGGTGTTCGTGGCGCCCGCCGGTCCCGGTGCCGCGGCGGGTGCGACGACCTCGTGGCGATCAGGGGCTGACGGCCGCGAGGACGTCGCACTCGCGACAGGGTGGGGAGCCGCGGCCGGGGACGGGAGGTCGACGGTGCGGTCGGCGAGGGCGGCCAGGCCCGCGTCGTGGGTGACCAGCAGGACGCTCACCGTGCCGCGCAGCCCGGCCAGCACCGCGGCCACCCGGGCGGCGGCCGCGTCGTCGAGGTGCGCGGTCGGCTCGTCGAGCAGCAGCAGCCGGGCGCCGCGGCCCACCCGCACCAGCGCCCGGGCCAGCGCGACCCGCTGCAGCTCGCCGGGGGAGAGGGTGGTGCAGTCGCGGCCGGCCAGGTCGGTCGCGCCGGTCCGGGCCAGCGCCTCGACGACGTGGGCCTCGCCGACCAGCTCGTCCACGATGGTTCGACTCCCGCCCAGCCCCGAGCCCGCGTGCCGGCGCAGCTCGTCGGCGACGGTCGCACCGGTGGTGCGCGGGTGCTGCGGCACGTACGCCACGCCCCCGGCCGGGACGCCGGCCACCGTGCCGCCGACCTGCGCGGAGGGGTCGACCAGTCCGGCGAGGACGGCGAGCAGCGTGGACTTGCCCGAGCCGCTGGCGCCGCGGAGCGCGACCAGCTCCCCGGGCCGGACGGCGAGGTCGACCGGCGGCAGCGCGGGGACCGCCCGCCCGGGGAAGCGGACGGTCAGCGCGGTGACGGCGACGTCGGCGCCGCGCGGGTCGTCGTCGTCCGCCGGGGCAGCCGGGACGGCGACCGGGGCGGGCGCCGCCAGCACCGCGCGGGCCTCGGCGGCGGCCAGGGCGGCGTCCTCACCGGCGTGGTGCGCGGCGCCCAGCGCGCGCAGCGGGGCGAAGGCCTCGGGTGCCAGCAGCAGCGCGGTCAGCCCGACCGCCAGCTCGAGGTCGCCGTGCACCAGCCGCAGGCCCACGGTGACGGCGACCAGCGCGACCGACAGCGTGGCGAGCAGTTCGAGCACGAGTGCGGAGAGGAAGGCCAGCCGCAGGGTCGACAGCGTGCGGCGGCGGGAGGCCTCGCCCAGCTCGGCGAGCGCTGCCGTCTGCTCGGCGGCGCGGCCCAGCCCGACCAGCACCGGCAGGCCGCGGACCAGCTCGGCGACGTGCGCGGCGATCCGGTCCAGGGCGCGGGCGGCGGCGGTGGTGCCGTCCCGGGTGGTCAGCCCGACCAGCACCATGAACACCGGCACCAGCGGCAGCGTGACCGCCACCAGGGCGGCCGAGAGCAGGTCGGTCCAGGCCAGGACGACGAGCAGCACCGGCGGCACCACGACCGCCTGCGCCAGCGCCGGGAGGCGGGTGGCCAGCGCGGGCCCGAGGTCGGCCAGCCGGGTGGTGGCCAGCACCGCCGCGGGGCCGGGGCCGCCGGCGGCCGCGACCGCGGCCGGGGAGGCGGCGAGCCGGGCGACCAGCGCGGCCCGCAGCTCCTCCTCGGCGCGGCGGGCGTCCCGGGCGGCCAGGAGCTCGCCCGCCCACCCGGCGGCCGCGCGCAGGACCACCCCGGCGGCCGCGGCGAGCAGCGGGACGGTGAGCGCGCCGTCGGCCTGCCCGGCCGCGCGGGCGACCGCGTGCGCCAGCCCGGCGGCGAGCAGCACCAGCCCGGCGACCTGGACCAGGGCCGCCACCGCGGCGCGGACCAGCGCCCCGGTCACCCCCGGGACCCCGGCCAGCGCCCCGAGCGGTCCGCGGTCGGACCTCATGCGTGCGCCCCGGCGTGCTCGCCGTGCTGCGGCTCGGCGGTCAGCCGCCTGCGGAACACCCAGTAGGTCCAGGCCTGGTAGCCCAGCACCACCGGCAGCCCGATGCCGGCCGCCCAGGTCATCACGGTGAGCGTGTAGTCGCTGACCGAGGCGTCGGCGATCGTGACACTGAACGCCGGGTCGACCGTCGAGGGGACGACGACCGGATAGGCCGCCCCGAACACCGTCGCGGCCGCCGCGACCAGCATCGCGCCCCATGCGGCGAACGCCTGACCCTCGCGGCCGACCCGCAGCCGGGCCCAGGCGACCAGCACGGCCAGCGCGGCGACCAGCCACAGCGCCCCGGTGACCGGCGTCCCGTACCGCAGGTGCACCAGGCCGGCCCAGCCCAGCAGCGGCAGCGCGGCCACCGGCGCCCAGCGCAGCGCGAAGCGCCGGGCGGCGACCCGCAGCGGGCCGTCGGTCTTCAGCGACAGGAACACCGCGCCGTGCACGACCGAGAAGGCGAGGACGGCGACCGCGCCCAGCAGCGCCGGCCAGCCCAGCCCGGAGAACGCGCCGCCGACCCGGTCGCCCTCGGCGTCGATCGGCAGGCCGAGGGTGGTGGCCCCGAGGGCGGCGCCGATGCCGGCCGCGGCGATCAGCGAGCCGCCGGTGATGACCCGCGTCCAGGTCGCGTCCCAGGCGTCGGTGGAGTGCGAGTGCCGCCACTCGAAGGCCACCGCGCGGACGATCAGCCCGAACAGCACCAGCACGAAGGGCAGGTAGAGCGCCGGCAGCCAGGTGGCGTACCAGCCGGGGAAGGCGGCGAACACCGCGCCGACCGCGGTGATCAGCCAGACCTCGTTGCCGTCCCAGAGCGGGCCGATGGTGCGCAGCATGAGGTGCCGGTCCGCCCGCCCCTCGACGCCCTCGCGCCGGCCGAGCACGGGCAGCAGGGCGGCGACGCCGAAGTCGAAGCCCTCGAGCAGCAGGAAGCCGGTCCACAGCAGGGCGACGGCGGCGAACCAGAGGGTCTGCAGGTCCACGGTCGGGCTCCTAGTAGGCGAAGGAGAGGACGTCGTCGTCGGTGTCGCGGCGGGACTCCGGCGTCCCCTCCGGCGGGGTGCCGGGGGTGGGGGCGCCGTCTCCCGTCGTGACGCCGCGGCGCACGAAGCGGGTGATCAGCCACAGCTCGACGACGGCCAGCGCGCCGTAGACGAGGGTCAGCAGCGACAGCGACGTCCACACCTCGGCGGCGGTGACGCC
>DASQNB010000743.1:0-1694 GCA_035645175.1 Geodermatophilus sp. | reverse complement strand
CAGCATGTCCAGCGCCTGCACCTGGGCGGCGTCGGCGACCTTCGGCAGCATGATGCAGTCGAGGTTCGCACCGGCGCCGCCGACGACCTCGATCACGTCCTGGAACGTCCACTCCGTCGTCCAGTCGTTGACCCGGACGGTGCGGATCTTCTCGCCCCACCCGCCCTCGTTGAGCGCCGCGACGATGTTCTTGCGGGCGCCGGGCTTCGCCAGCGGTGCGCACGCGTCCTCGAGGTCGAGGAACACCTGGTCGGCGCCCAGTCCCTTGGCCTTGTCCAGGAAGCGCGGGTTGCTGCCGGGGACGGCGAGGTTGGAACGACGGGATCGGAGCTCGGCCACGGTGCCTCCGCTGGTCGGTGTTCTGTCAGCCACCGGAGGGTAACGACGGGCGCTCAGGTGCCCGGCTCGGCCAGCCCCGCCGGGCGGCTGGCCCGCACCACCAGGCCGACGCCGACGACGACCAGCGCGACCCCGGGCAGCGCCAGCAGCGGGGGCACCTGCTGCAGGATGACCAGCGCGAACAGCAGGGCGCCGGGCACCTCGAGCAGGATCACCAGGCTGACCATCGTCGGGCCGACCGAGGACAGCAGCAGGTTGAACAGGGTGTGCCCGAGCAGCTGGGCGCAGACGGTGATGGCGGCGATGAGCAGCCAGTCGCGCGCCGGGAAGCCGGTCAGCGGGTTGCCGACCAGGACGGCGGCGACCGCGATCGCGGCGGCGCACACCGTGTAGCAGACCACCGCGTACGCCGAGGTCGACAGCCGCTGCCGGGCCCGGGCGCCGGCCAGCACGTAGCCGCCGGCGCAGATCGCGCCCAGCAGCGCCAGCCCGTCGCCGGCCAGCGCGCGCAGGCTGACCGTGACGTCCACCCCGGCGATCAGCGCGACGCCGAGCACCGCGAGCACCAGGCCCCACCAGGTCGCCGCGGGCAGCCGCACCCCGGTCGCGCGGGCGGCCAGCGCCGTCCAGACCGGGGTGGTGGTGACCAGCGCGGTGGAGGCCGCGACCGTCGTCATCGACAGGCTGGGCAGCCACGCGGCGAAGTGCGCGGCGAGGAACAGCCCGGCGACGACGGAGCTGGTCAGCTCACGTGGCCGCAGGCCGGCCAGCACCGGCCGCTCGCGCAGCAGCAGCACCGGCAGCAGCACCGCCGCGCCGCCGAGGTTGCGCCAGAAGGCCAGCGCGAGCATCGGCGCGGCCAGCAGGGTGGTCAGCGGCGCCGACAGCGAGATGCCGAGGACGGCGACGGCCATGATGCCGACGTCCCGCCCGCCGGGCCGGTGCAGCGCCCACGCGCCGCCCCCGCGGCCCTCCTGCAGGGACCCGACGCGAGCTCGCGAGTGGTGGGGGGCAGGAGGGTCCTTCATGGCACCCGGATGCGACCGCGCGCGACCGGCACCACCGCGCCCCGGACGGTGGCCGCGACCGCCCGACCCCCGGAGGCGGTGACCGTGCAGGACAGCACCGAGGGCCGGCCCATCGCCTCGCCCTGGGCCACGACGTAGGACGACGTCCCCTCCGGTGCCAGCAGGCCGGCGGCGACCAACCAGACACCAGTGCTCAGCGAGGCCGAGCCGGTGGCCGGGTCCTCGCCCCAGGCCAGGTCGGCGGCGAACACCCGTGCGCGGGCGGTCGAGGTCGCGGCGTCCCAGGAGAGCACCGAGACGCCCTCCCCCACGCCGTGCTCCCCCAGC
>DASQNB010000742.1:0-13312 GCA_035645175.1 Geodermatophilus sp. | reverse complement strand
CGGAGCCCGGCTCGGCGGTGTACACGGTCAAGGTCAGGCCCGGGTCCGCGGGGAGCTCGGTGGCGTTGAAGCCGACGTGAGGTCGCCGACGAGCGGGTGGCGGAACCGCTTGGTGCCGGTGTGGTGCAGGCGCACGTCGTGGGCGGCCCAGCGGGTGCGGAGGGCGTCGCTGCGGGTGGCGAGCTCGCCGACGAGGTCGGTCAGTGCCCGGTTGTACGGGGCGCGGCCGGCCTCGGTGAGGACGATCGAGGCCAGGTCCGGGCCCGGGGGCGGCCCCGAGGTCATCACCGCCGGTGTATCACCCGTCGGCCCACCTGCTCTGACTCGTACACGTCCGGCCCGGCGCCCGCGCGAGCACCGAGGCCGTCCACGGCAGACGCTCGGACGACGAGCGGCGGTACGAGCAGAAGGGCCGGTCCATGCCTCCCAGGAGATCCTCCGCACCGTCCTCCACCGGGTCCCGTCCGGCCACCGAGCGGACAGCCGGTGACGAGGACCTGCTCGCCGCCCTCCAGCGCTTCATCCGGACGAAGGGTGAGGACTACCTGCGGGACCCCAACGTCTCCTCGATCGGCATCGGCTACAAGGTGACCGACGGCCGGCAGACGCCGGAGATCTCGGTGCAGTTCACCGTCAACGAGAAGCACTCGGCGCCGGGAGCCCTCGAAGCGCTCAGGACCGCCCCACTGCCGGCGTCGATAACGGTCGACGGGGTGACGGTCCCCACGGACGTGATCGAGCGGCGGTACGAGCCAGCGTTCCGCGTGGTACCCGAGCCGGCCCCGGCGGACCGCAAGGTCCGGATCGACCCAGTGGTCCCCGGCGCCAGCGTGGGCCACGTGAGGGTCAGCGCAGGCACCATCGGCGCGATCGTCTATGACCGAGCCGATGGCACGCCGTACGTCCTGAGCAACTGGCACGTCCTGCACGGGCAGAACGGAGCGCTCGGCGACGACGTGGTGCAACCGGGGCCGCGCGACGACAACCGCACCGACCGCAATCGGCTGGGCAGGCTGGTCCGCTCCCACCTCGGCATCGCCGGCGACTGCGCCGTCGCCAGCATCGAGGACCGCGAGTTCGACCCGGCGCTCCTCGACCTCGACATCGTCCCGGAGCAGCTCGGGGAACCCGAGCTCGGCGACACGGTCGTGAAGTCCGGCCGCACCACCGAGGTCACCCACGGCATCGTCCGGCGGGTCGACACGATCGTCGAGTTGGACTACGGCGGCACGGTGGGTGTCCGGAACATCGGCTGCTTCGAGATCGGACCCGACCCCGATCGCCCGGCGCTGGCGGAGGAGATCAGCCGGGGCGGGGACTCCGGGGCGCTGTGGGTGTTCACCGAGGCCGGCCGGCCGCTGCCGGTCGTGGCCGGACTGCACTTCGGCGGGGAGGCCGACGCCAGCTCCGACGAGCACGCACTGGCCTGCCTCCCCGCCTCGGTATTCGAGAAGCTCGAGATCTCCCTGCGGCCCTCGGCCGCGGAGGAGACGGCGGAGGCCCGCGGCTACGATCGCGACTTCCTCGGCGTCCGGATCGACGTCCCCGCGGTGGACGGGGCCCTGAGCGACGACGTGGCGACCACCGTCGACGGGCAGCCGATCGTCCGGTACACCCACTTCTCCCTGCAGATCAGGGCCTCCCGGCGGTTCGCGTCCTGGGTGGCGTGGAACGTCGACGGCAGCTCCCTGAAGGCGCTCAGCCGCAAGGGGATCAAGTTCGTCAAGGACCCGCAGGTGCCCGAGGACCTCCAGGTCGGGGACGAGCTGTACGCGGACAACGACCTCGACCGGGGACACCTGGCGCGACGGGCTGATCTGGTCTGGGGCAGCCTCCCGGTGGCGCAGAAGGCCAACGTCGACTCCTTCTTCTTCACCAACATCACCCCGCAGATCAACGACTTCAACCAGAGCGCGCGCGACGGGGTCTGGGGTCGGCTGGAGGACGCGGTCTTCGAGGACGTCGACGTCGAGGACCTGAGGATCAGCGTGTTCGGCGGACCGGTCTTCCACGACGACGACCGCGTCTATCGCCGTGTCCAGCTGCCCCGCGAGTACTGGAAGGTGATCACCTTCCGCGAGGGCGGCCGGATCAAGGCCCGCGCCTTCCTGCTGACACAGGACCTCGACCAGCTCGAGGCCCTGGAGCTCGACGAGTTCCGGGTCTTCCAGGTCGCACTGCCGGAGCTCGAGGAACGCACCGGCCTACGGTTCCCCGACATCCTCCGGGATGCTGACCTCCCCTCCCTCCGGGAGGCACTCGACGAGCGGGGACCGCTGGAGGACACCGCCGACATCCGGTGGTGAGCATCCCGCAGGACGACGAGGCGGGGGACGCGAGGCAGGCGACGAAGCTGATGCCCCTCTGGGTCGTCGGATGGATCGCTCCGGATCTGGCGGAGGCACTGGAGCCACTGAAGAGGTGGAGCAGTGCCAGGACCGACGAAGTACCCCGCCGGGATGCGAGAGCGTGTCATCTGGCTGTCCCTCGGCCCGGTGCACGGGGAGTCGACCAGCAGCGTGAACACCGAGTGCCCAGCGGGTCTGGTGAGCGGCTGGGCATCGATGTCGACACGCTGCGGAACTGGGTGCAGCAGGGGACGGCGGTGACGCCCCTGTGACGGTGCCTTCCGCATGCTGCACGTCCAGGACCCCGGCCATGTCTGACCCCGGTGACCGAGCCGGTCGCACCGACAGGGCCCGCTGCGGTGGACCGGACCCCACACCTCCGTGGTTATGGGTGCCGGGGTACTCCCTCAGTCGTCAGGAGCGAGGATGGACCCGCTGACCGGATCGGTGGTCTTCTTCGACATCGGCGGCACGCTGGCCTCGGCCACACTGTCCCCAAGCGGGGACCGCATCGAGCAGTTCGCCGTGTACCCCCACGTGCCCGGGGTGCTCGGAGAGCTCCGGAAACGCGGCGCCCGTCTGGGGGTCATCTCGGATCCGGGTTCCCTTCCTCCGGGAGAGCTCGACCGGGCACTCGACGACGCCGGCCTCCGCGTCTTCCTCGAGCCCGAACTGGTGGTCTACGGCCCGAAGGACTCTCCGCGCATCTTCGAGCAGGCCATCGAACGCGCACGCGTCGCGGACCGGGTCCTGTTCGTCGGCGAGGACGCCGGAGAGCGCGCACAGGCCCAGCGGGCGGGTCTGCGGGTGGCGCCGCACCCACAGCTGGCCGCGGCGGTGCTGGACGAGCAGGCACACCTGCGCTACCTCCGCATCACGGTCCCCCCGACGCACACCGAGGACGACTGGCGAGCCGCGCTTCGCGAGCTGCCGCTGCTGCCCCTGCACGCCACCGGCCGCGCCGGCAGCACCGTCTACGCGATCGGGACCACGTCGGCCGCCGCGCGACTCGACGACCTGGGCTTCCGGGTGGACCGCCTGGGTGTCGAGGACGAGCCACTCACCACGGAGCTGTACCTGTTGCGCGATGACCGCCAGGTCGACAGCGGCTTCCTCGCCCTGGATGGCAACTCGAGGGACTTCTTCCAGACGGGTCCCGCGGCGCGCGCCGTTCTCGCCTCGACCGACGACGGACTCGTGGTCGCCGTCCCGGCCGGCGAGTCGGTCGAGACCTACCACTTCACCGCTGCCCGGCACGGGCACAACCTCAAGCTGGCGCCGACCGCCCGGGCGATCGAACCGGCCGACGAGCACACCCAACTGGCCGCGGTCAGCACCGTGCCGCCGACCATCAGCCCCGAGGAGAAACAGATCCTCGACGCCAGGATCCAACCGGAGCACCTCACCGACCACCTCGCGCGCTACACCGGAGCTGCGCCGGCCGGCGCAGACGGCACCGTCATCACCAGCCGGCACATCCAGCACCCGGACAACGCCGCGGCCGTCGCCACGCTCGTCGCCGACCTGGAGGCAATCGGCGGAGGGCGCTTCGTCGTCCGGCGGCACAGCTTCCGGCATGAGGGACTGCACCTGCAGAACGTCGAAGCCGAGTTCCCCGGCAGCGGGCTCGACGGGATCGTGCTGGTGACGGCCCACATGGACTCCACCGCAGCCCGGGGAGCGGACTACGACCCGGCGGTCGACCCGGCCCCGGGAGCCGACGACGACGGCAGCGGGGTCGCCGCAGTGCTCGCCGCCGCGGACGCGATCCAGGCGTTGGACGCCGCCCTGGGGGTGCCCCGCCGTGCCGTGCGGTTCGTCCTGTTCAACGCCGAGGAGCACGGCCTGGTGGGCAGCCTGGCCTACGCCCGCGACCAGGCCCTCCTCGGCACCCCGATCGTCAGCGTCCTGCAGATGGACATGATCGGTTGGGACGCGCTGCCCGAGCGCACCTTCGAGCTGCACGCCGGGTTCAGTGGCTCGCCGACCGTCCAGGAGCGGTCGCTGGCCCTCGCCCGGACCGTCGCCGAGCTCGTCCCGCACGTCTCCCCTGCGCTGCCGGCTCCGCAGCTGTACCCGCACGACGGGGAGGTGGATCCGGGCGAGGCCCGCAGCGATCACTCCAGCTTCCAGTTCAACGGCTTCACGGCGATCCTGGCCTCGGAAGACCTGTTCGCCGGCCCCGGACCCGGTGCCCCGCCGGCCGAGATGAACCCCCAGTACCACATGCCCACGGACACCTCGATCAACGCCGGCTATGCAGCGGACATCACCCGCCTGGTCACCGCCGCCGCATGGTTCACCGCCACGCACTGAGGTGCCGTCCACATCGCGACGAGCAAGCGGGCGCGACGAGTCGAGACTGCTGGTTCGGCACCACGTCAGCGTCACGCCTCGACCAGGTCAGCCCGGTGTCCCGGTCGACGCGCCGCTTCGGACGAGGGCAGAGACCGGACGCACTCACCGGCGCGATCGCCCACGTCGTCAGTCCTCGGTGACGTCAGTCGCCGGAGGGGACCGCGTCCATACCTCCGAACTGCTGGAGGACGCCCCGGCGGTCATCTCCCCCGCCCGGGGCGGCTGCGCCCTGGACGAGGGCGCCGCTGGCACAGCCGACGACGAGCGGCAACAGCTGAGCGCGCCGGCTCATCGCGCCCAGCGCCTCTCGGTGACCAACGCGAACCGCGTTGCAGCCGTGTGCGTACGTAGCGAGTCGCCCCTCGGACACTCCAAACCTCCAGGTAGGAGGCTCATCGGCCCGGCCCGTGCCGTCCACTGCCAACGGATTGCCAACGGGAGCCCGTCGAGGAGCCCGCGAACAGGGCCGCGACCCGCTCCGCTGCGTCTCCCTGAACCTCCGGCTGGACGTGGCTGTAGACGTCGGCGGTGATGGCCGTCGTCCGGTGGCCGAGCCGGTCGGAGACCACCTCGAGCGGCAGCCCGGCTGTCAGCGCCGCCGTGGCCCAACCGTGCCGGAGATCGTGCAGCCGGATGACCGGCAGCCCGAGCCGGGCCGCCAGCTCTCCGAAGGTCCGCGAGACCCGCTCCGGGTGCAGCCACTCTCCGGTCGGGGTGGTGAACACCAGCCCCGTGTCCGCCCATCCGGCCCCCAGGGCCAACCGTTCGGCGGCCTGGCGCTTGCGGTGGGCCCGGAGGACGTCGACCGACCGGGCGTCGAGTGCCACCGTGCGGACGCTGTCGGCGGTCTTGGTGTCGCCCGGGTGCACCTGGTGAGCGACGACCGCGAGCGCGCGTCGGATGTGCAGCTCGATGGCGTCCAGGTCGACGTCGTCCCAAGACGACCCGAGGATCTCGCCGCGCCGAGCGCCGGTGTGCGCCAGCAGCACCCACAGCGCGGACAGCCGGTGATCGGCGGTGCCCCGCAGGAACGTCGCCGTCTGCTCGCCGGTCCTGAGCGGACCCCGCATGCTCTCCGACCACGTCCACGAAGCCCAGGCGCTGGCCAGCGCCCGCGCTCGCGAGGCCGAGCGCCATCGCCTCGCTCGGCACGGCCGTCGGCGCGTTCCTCTTCGGCCGGTGGGCGAAGCTCGGCCCTGCGGTGCTCGTGCCACTGGCGTTCGGAGTCTCCGGGATCGGCATCGTCGGGCTCGGCGTGGCCGCCACCGTGCCGCTGGTCATCGCCTTCGCCGTCGTCACCGGGTTCGGCAACTGGCTGCTGCTGCCCTCGCTGCTCACCTGGGCGCTCGCCCCGTTGAACTTCGAGCAGCGGGGCCGTGGGACGGGTGTATGGACGTCCGCCCTGTTCATCGGCCAGTTCGTCTGCCCGCTCGTCGTCCTCGCGCTCAGCGGGAGCTTCGGGAGCCTCGGGACGGCGCTGCTGGTCCTCGGGGTCGTGTCCGGCGTCGCCGCGGGCGCCGTCCGCCTGATGCGCCCGACCCAGGCGGCGGAGCCGGTGCTCGCCCACTGATCCTCCCGACGAGAGGGCCCGCGGATCCGTCCGCGGGGCCTCTGCCATGCAGCGATCAGTTTCGAGCGGGGCAGCGGTCTGCACGACATGGACGACGACGAGGCGCGGATCCGCGCCGATGACGCGTCCTTTGAGATCACCGAGCTGACGGTGACGGCGGGCTCCGACGTCGCCTTCGCGCATACGCTGCTCCGCTGCGGCACACGTGCGGACTTCGAGGAGCAGCCCGACCGGCGGCTGCGGCTCACCGTGGGTCTCCGCAAGCAGGGCGACCGGTGGATCGTGACGCACGAGCACCACTCGGTCGCACTCGACTGACGGGTCGCGGAGATGCTCCATCGAGAGAAGGGACGGCTATGGGCCGCATCGTCGTGAACTTGTCGGTGTCGGCGGACGGGTTCTTCGAGGGGCCGGACGGCGACATCTCGTGGCACCTCGTCGACGAGGAGGTGCACGAGCACTTCAACGAGGTCCTCGGCGGGATGAGCTACTTCGTCGAGGGCCGCGTGGTCTACCAGATGATGGAGGCGTTCTGGCCGACCGCGGATCAGCTCCCCGACAGCACCGAATCGATGCGCGCGTTCGCGCGGATCTGGCGGGAGACGCCGAAGGTCGTCTACTCACGGACCCTCGATGCCGTGGGGGACAACGCCACGCTGGTCCGCGACGTGGTTCCCGATGAGGTCCGCGAGCTGGCGGCGCAGGCCACGGGGGATCTGTCGCTGGGTGGGGCGGAACTCGTCGCCGTCTTCCAGGAGCACGGCCTGGTCGACGAGTACTGGCTCTACGTCCACCCGGTCGTGATCGGGGCGGGACGGCCGCTGTTCGCCCGGGGCCGGCACCTGGACCTGGACCTGGTGGAGACCCACGCCTTCGGCAACGGCGTCGCCCGGCTGCGGTACGAGGTGCGCCGCGGCTAGCGGTCCTGGCGGGCCCGGTAGCGCGCGGCGCGGCGCGCCGCCGGGGTTCTGTCAGGGGTCACCGCGAGGGTGTCCCGCGTGGCCACGTCTCCTCCGATTGACCCCGACCGCGTCATGTCGGGTCTCAAGCTCGAGCTCCAGCGCGCTCATGCGTTGCTCGACGCGCTGTTTGACGACACGACCGGGTCCTGACGGCGGGCAGCGCGGGCGCGCCTAGGGTCAACGCAGACGGCTCGTTCCGTTCCTTCTACGTACCGCGCGAGGAGCCGTCCCCTGCCTGGGGCGTCATGCTCGGGGACCTCGCGCACAACCCGCGCAGCTCGCTGGACGACCTCGTCACCACGCTGGTCGTCCTCAACGGCGGAGTCCCCGAGAGGCACAACGCGTTTTCGATCTTCACCTCTGACAGGGAGTGGAGCGCCAAGGTGGCCGACCGGTGGCCGGACGCTGGACCGCTGGCCAGCGTGAGCCGGGAGGACTTCGCCGTCATCGAGGCTGCGCAGCCGTTCCACGCGGGCGACGCCGCCGCTGAGCACCCCCTGGCCGTCCTCAGCCGTATCAACAACGCGGACAAGCACGCTGCGCTACACGGCGCCGTTGCCTGCCTGGCCACGACCGGCAGCCACCGCGTGCTCTCCGTCGAACCGGAGATGCCCGTCGAGGTTCTGTGGACGCGCGAGCCCCTGACGCACCGGACGACACGGCCCAAGACGACCGGGGCGGGTGTTCACGTCCCCCCTCGGACACCGACATCAACCCCCACGGCTCGTAGCCGTGGGGGTTCTGCGTCTCGTGGGCCGGGCTCGGACGGCGACGATTCTCGCCACCCGAGTCGGACTCGACCTCCCGGCGGCTCTCCGGACGCCCACGCAGCGTCGTTCAACCTGGGTGATCGACGCCTGTGCCGCTCGTGCCGGTGTCGATCCCGGGCTCCGGCGGCTGGTTCGGACACGGTCGGAGCGGCGAGGACGGCGCTACCCTGGCCGCCATCGAGCTGCTGGTCGGCCGAGACGGACCATCGAGGCAGCGCCCATGGGCAATACGGTGCACCCCAGTCCGGGCCGGAGCGAGGCGAGCCGGGAGATCAGCTTCCGGGTCCTCGGCCCGGTCGAGGCCGTCGACGCCGCCGGCCTGGTGCTACCGCTCGGTCCTCCCCGCAATCGAACCCTCCTTGCCGCTCTGGTCGTCCACGTGGGCAGCGTTCTCTCCATCGACCGGCTGACCGAGCTCCTCTGGGACGGCTCCGCCCCGCCGACGGCGCGCACGATGGTGCACGGTGCGGTCGCTGGGCTACGCAGAGCCCTCGAGCCATGCCGGGGTGGGGCTCCCCCACTCCTGCAGACCAGGGACGGCGGCTATCTGCTCGAGGTCCCGCCCGAGCGTGTCGACGTCCTGCGGTTCGAGCAGCTCCTCACCCAGGGGCGCCGCTTGGTCGACCCGGCTCCGACGAGAGCGTCACAGCTGCTCGTGGAGGCGCTCTCCCTGTGGCGAGAGCCGGCGCTCTGCGGGATCGAGTGCGCGTTCGCCCGCGATGCGACCTCGCGTTGGGACGAACTCCGGCTGGAGTGCACGGAGTCCCTGATGGAGGCCGAGGTCGCCCTGGGGCACCACCACGACGTGGTGGCCGACCTCGAGGACCTCGTCGCACGTCATCCCCTCCGAGAGCCACTGTGCGCCCAGCTCGTCCTCGCTCTGTACCGCTGCGGCCGGCAGGCCGATGCCTTGCACACGCTGCGGTCCGTGCGTCGGACGCTGGTCGAGGAGCTGGGTGTGGAGCCGGGGCCGCACCTGCAGCGGCTGGAGCAGGCGGTCCTGCGGCAGAGCCCGGAACTCGACGCCGGTCCGCCTCGAGCCGGACCCCGACCGGGGCGCCCCCTCCCCTCCCCGGTCGACTCGTTCGTCGGCCGGGTGCGCGAGCGTGCGGAGATCGCGGCACTCGTGTCCACGCACCGCCTGGTCACCCTCACTGGCCCCGGCGGCTCGGGCAAGACACGCCTGGCCATGGAAGTGGCGGGGGATCTGCACCAGACAGACCTGCGCACGTGCGTCGTCGACCTGGCGCCGTTGACCACCCCGCAACTCGTCGGGGAGACGGTGGCCGAGGCTCTCGGCGTCCGCGGCGGCCCGGGACAGGGGCTGGTGGAGACGGTCGCCACTGCCCTGTCCGGGCAGGACGTGTTCCTGCTGCTGGACAACTGCGAACACCTCGCGGACGCGTGTGCGACGCTCGTCCGGTCGCTGCTGGCCGCGGCTCCGGGTCTCCGGGTCCTGGCCACCAGCCGGGAGGCGTTGCACGTTCCAGGTGAGCACGTCTTCGCCGTCCGGCCACTCGTGACGGCGGCCGTCGACGACAGCTTCGAGGACATCTCGGCTTGCGACGCCGTCCGGCTGTTCGCACAGCGGGCGGCGGCCGCACGACCGGATTTCGTGGTGACACCGGCCAACGCCTTGCTCGTGCTGGAGGTCTGCCGGCGTCTCGACGGCCTACCCCTCGCTCTCGAGCTCGCAGCGGCGCGTTCGGCTTCGATCCCGCTCCAGGACCTCGCCGAGCGGCTGGACAGTCGCTTCCGGCTGCTCGACGCCGCGGTCCGTTCAGCCGACGCCCGGCACCAGAGCCTGGCGGCGACCCTGGCTTGGAGTCACGACCTCCTCGACGCACCCGCGAGGTCGCTGTTCGCCCGCGTCTCGGTCTTCCCCGCGAGCTTCACCCTGACCGCGGCCGAGGCCGTGCTCTCCGGCGGAGAGCTCCCCCGGCAGGACATCGGGCTGGTCCTGGCACGCCTCGTCGCGAGCAGCACGGTGCAACTCGAGGAAGAACCCGACGGGACCACGCGCTACCGCATGCTCGAGACCACTCGCCAGCACGCCCAGGACCGGTTGGGCCAACCAGCGATGGCGAGCCTGCGGAACCGGCACGCTCATCACTACCTGGCGCTGGCGCAGGAAGCCGAACCGCATCTCCTCGGCCCGGCCTCTCCGCCGTGGCTCGTCCGCCTGCAGGCGGAACGCGACAACTTCCGGGCCGCGCTCGACTGGGCCTTCGGACCGGCAGGCGACGAGGGATTGGGTGTACGTCTCGTCGCCTGCCTGTGGCATCCGTGGGACGTGCGCGGTGCACGCGGCGAGGGGCTGCACTGGGTGCACACCGCCTTGCGCGCGATCCGGCCCGATTCCAGTCCGGATCGTCTGCCGCTCCTGTCCGCCGGGGCGCTGCTCCACTTGGGACGGGCCGAGTTCACCGAGGTCGGCGCCCTGGCCGGAGAACAACTGGCGCTGGCCCGCGCCACCGGTGCCTCGGCGTGGGAGGGCGACGCCCTCGCCGTGACGGCGACCGTGGCGTGGGCGCGCAATGAGTTCGACCGGGCACAACACCTCTACGAGGACGCCGTCGCTGCGTCGCTGTCCGGCGGAGACCGGTGGCGGGCCGCGCTGGCGGAGGCGCAGCTGGCCCGACTGCACCACGACCGGGACGAGCCCGACGCCGCCCGATCCGTGATCATGAGTGCGCTACGCCACGCCGAAGAGGTCGGAGAGCACCTGGCTCGCGGACTGGCCGTCGACGTCCTCGCATCCCTGGAGCACCGCTGGGGGGACGTGGTCGTGGCGGCGCGGCTCATGGACGAGGCGCTCGAGCACTACCGCGCAGTCGGATACCGCGAAGGAGAGGCCTCCGCCCTGCAGCTGGCGGGCAGGATCGCGCTGTCCTCGGGTGAGCTCGGCCGCGCGCGGGAGGCGTTCGAGGAGGCGCTGGAACTGTGCCGGCGCATCGGCCACCGCAGCGGGAGCGCGACCGCCCTGGAGGGGATGGCCACGGTCGCTGCCGTCGCCGGTGAGGACGACCTGGCGCTGCTCCTGCTCGGCGCCGCCTCAGCGCTGCGGACGGAGATCGGCATCCCCCTGGCCGGCAGCGCCCTGACACATCGGTTGCGGGAACAGGACCGCCTCACCGCGCGGCTCGGCCCGGCCGACGCCGCGCGAGCTCTGCGGTGCGGTGCCGGCCTGCCGCTGCCCGCGCTGCTGGAGGAGGCACGGAAGCGACAAGGGCGCGCTTAGCCGACGGTTAGGCGGCCTGGCCACCCTCGGACCATCACGTTCCGATCCTGAGGAGCAGGGCCATGACCATCACCGCGACCGTGCCGGGTACCGCCTTCGACGCCCTCGAGGACCGGCTCCACGGCCGCCTGGTCCGACCGCGGGACGCCGACTACGACGCCCTCCGTGCTGTCTTCAACGCGATGATCGACCGGCGGCCGGCCGCCATCGTCCAGTGTCGGGACCCGGCCGACGTGGCACGGGGCATCGCGTTCGCCCGCGAGCACGACCTCGTGCTGTCCGTCCGTGGTGGCGGCCACAACGTGGCCGGCCACGCCGTGTGCGACGGCGGGGTGATGCTGGACCTGTCCGTGATGAAGGGTCTGCGGATCGACCCCGACGAGCAGGCCGCCCACGCGGGTGCGGGACTGACGCTCGGCGAGCTGGACCGAGCAACGCAGACATACGGGCTGGCCACCCCGCTCGGGGTCGTGTCGGTCACGGGGATCGCCGGCCTCACGCTGGGCGGCGGTCTGGGATGGCTGAACGGGGAGCACGGCCTGGCCTGCGACAACCTGATCGCCGCCGAGGTGGTGACGGCGGACGGTCAGCTCCTGCAGGTCAGCGAGGACGAGCACCCGGACCTGTTCTGGGCCCTCCGCGGAGGCGGCGGCAACTTCGGCGTGGTGACCTCGTTCGTCTACCGGCTGCACCCGGTCGGCCCGGTGCTCGCCGGGGCGATCTCCTACCCCTGGGCGGCGGCTCCCGACATCCTGCGGTTCCACGACGACTTCGTCGCCTCCGCTCCCGACGAGCTCTCCACGGCGGTCTCCCTCGCCCGCGACGCGGACGGACGGCCGGGGGTCACCATCGTGGTCTGCTGGTGCGGGACGCCGGAGGAGGGCGAGCGGGTTCTCGCCCCGCTGCGAGCTGCCGGCCCACCGCAAGCTGACACCGTCGGGGTGATCCCGTACGTGGCGCTGCAGAGCGCCCCGGATGTGGGCTTCCCCCGGGGCCGCCAGCACTACTGGAAGTCCGGGTTCCTGCGGGAGCCGACCGACGCCGCGCTGGACACACTCGTCCAGCACGTCCCGGACATGCCCTCCGGCACGAGCGGCGTCGGGCTGCAGCACCTGCACGGGGCGGCGGGCCGGGTGGCGCCGGACGCGACCGCATTCCCTCATCGGGCTGATCAGTACGACCTCCTCATCCTCTCCCAGTGGAAGGACCCGGAGGACTCGGAGCGCAACATCGCCTGGACCCGGGGTCTCTTCGACGCGATGACCCCGCACCTGCAGGACGCCGTGTACGTCAACAACCTCGGCGCCGAGGGCTCCGAGCGGGTCCGCTCCGCGTACGGGCTCAACTCCCCGAGGCTCGCGGAGGTGAAGCGGAGGTACGACCCCACGAACGTCTTCCGGCTGAACCAGAACATCGCCCCGGAGCCCGAGCCACCAGGATGCAGGCGCTGACGATGGAGGAGACGACGGCCGACGTCGCGATCGTCGGAGGAGGCATCGCCGGCGGTGCCCTGGCAGTGCGACTGGCCCGTGCCGGCCTGGCCGTGACCGTCCTGGAACAGTCCGCGGAGTTCCGCGACCGGGTTCGCGGCGAGACCGTGTTCCCCTGGGGCTACGCCGAGCTGGTGAGGTCCGGCCTGCTGGACATCGCCATGCCGGGCGGAGGGGACGGTTGCTCCACGTCTCGTTCCGTACGGGGACCCGATGTCCCCGCACGCCGCTGAAGCGGTGGCGATGGACACCACGGCCGTGGTGCCCGGCGCCGCCGGGATGCTGGACCTCAGCCATCCCGGCGCCTGCCACGAGCTGATGAGGGCAGCTGTCGACGCCGGTACGGAGGTCGTCCGGGGAGCCCGGCGCGTGCAGACCACCGCGGGCCCGGAGCCGGCGGTCAGGTACGAACACGGCCTCTGCGAGCGGGTCGTGAACGCCCGGCTGGTCATCGGCGCAGATGGCAGGAACTCCACTGTCCGGCGACAGCTCGGGATACCCCTGGCCACCACGGGGCCGCGGACCTTCGGGGTTGGTCTGCTGGTCGACGGGCTGACCGGGTGGCCGGCCGCG